>JANMWP010000334.1:0-2607 GCA_031394065.1 Chitinophagaceae bacterium | reverse complement strand
TAGGCCAGCGATTTTAGTCCCCATGGGTTACTGTGCAATACTTCACCACCGTTTTCTGTAACGAGGTCGGCATATTTTTTCTGAGCGGTTTTAAATTCCTCTTCAGATAGCACAGGGGTAAAAATCACCATCAATTCGTAGTTGTTCATTTCCCTGATTGATTTTGTTTTAAAAAATATTGTTAATCCGTTTTTTCTTAACGGGCAGCAAAGGTAGGGGTTTTAGCATGTTTTCGGGCATCAATTGGAGATTATTTTAACCTATCGCAATTTTTTTCATGATACCAGCTTCAATTCCCTGTGGCATCATCGTTGCGAACTTGTTCTGTTCTTCTTTTATTTCCAGTGGAAATGAAAGAAGAATCAATCCGTTCATCGGCATTACTGCTATTTAGCTTTGCCCATAGAGTAGATTATGTGCTTATTATCAGTATTTTATGCACTTATTTACTTTTCAGCCTGTAAACCGGGTACCGGTTATGCCCCGGCTCATAATATGGCGAATTTTTGTAAATAAAGTCCAGTTGCGCCGAGCCATTGGCTGCAAATTTCTCATCAGCCTTTTTCTTTTCCTCCAGTTTGGTCTTTAAGGCGGGGTTATTTTTTAAAACTTCAGCCGCCAGGTCGTCCCAGCGGTAATCGCTGTAACCTTCTTTCTGCTGCAAAATGGCATCAAAAAAATTCCAGGCAAAAAAACTATCGTCGCCGGTTGGTTCCAGCATTTCTACGATGTAACGATTGGCAGTTTGGTTTAGCCAGATAATATAATCACCTTTTAAAAACCGTATTTTTTGATTGCCGGCAGTAACTTTTACGGCTGAATTTTTATGGTGTTTTTCATAAGGCCTTGGCAAAGATTTATAATCATCAATATGGTAAGCTTCCACATCAATCAATGTATCATTTTTAAATTGCTGCATTTGTGCATTATTCAGTTTCAGCAAATCAATCACCCCATACCATCCCTGTGGAATAATGTAAGCAGCCGGGGCATCAACAAAATTGGAAGCATTAAATACATTGAAAAATTTTACCTGTTTTGTAAATGGTTTGCTGCGGTCGTAATACATTCTGTTTAGTCCCGTTGCATCACTTGGTTTAAAACCCTGTTCGTATCCTTTAAAAATTATAAAAGAAAATTTAGTCGTATCAACTGTCCATTTAAACGGAAACGATTTTTCTTTAACCACTTCGGCCCTGGCTTTTTTACGCTGGCTAATCAATTCATTTGCATTGATGGATGCTTTTTCAATAACAGTCAGCGAAAGCGCATAGGTAGAAAGCACCCTGTCTTTAAAAGTTTTCAGCATATGCGTTTCGGGTACAAAACCAATGGTTTGAAACAAGGCTGCATAGCCAGATGAGTAGCGTGGAGGATCATAAAACATTTCCATTCCCTTATCCGGAGTTTCCGTTTCAAAATTTACATAAGGCACCATATCCCAATTCTTTTCCGTCATGCCTTTGTACAGTTGCGGCTCAAAATTTTCTTTCAACCATCTGCCCAAACCGGCACCCAGTTTATCATACTGTGTAGTAAGCAATGTCATGGTATGTTGATAATCGGCACCATCGCTAACATGGTTGTCAATTAAAATATCGGGGTCAAGTAAATGAAAGATCTGTACAAATGATTTTGATTCTTTGCTGTCGTTTTTTGTAAAGTCACGGTTCAGGTCAAGGTTTTGGGCATTGCCTCTAAAGCCATATTCCAGTGGCCCGTTTTGGTTTGCTCTTGAATAAGAATTGCGGTTCAAACATCCACCAATATTATACACGGGAACGATGGCCAGGGCCACATTATCCGGCAGTTTAATTTTGTTATTTACAATATCTCTCACCAGCATCATACTGGCATCAATGCCATCCGGCTCGCCGGGGTGAATGCCGTTGTTTATAAGTATTACAGCCTTGTTTTGCTTATGCCATTGTGCAGCATCAAACTTTCCATCGTTACTAACCAACACCAGGTGCAAAGGATAACCGGCATCACTCATGCCCATTTCTTTTACCAATACTTTGGTTGATATTTTATCTAAATTTTTATACCAGTCAACGGTTTCAAAATAGGTAGCACTTTCTAAACCGTTGGTTTTTTCAAAACGGCATTGTTGTGCTTCTGTATTTTTAAAAACAAAAGAAAACAGCAGTATAATGATCAGCGTCTTCATAGCAAATAATTTTGAGTGAAGCTACAATCATTTTCGATTCAACCTTTGCCTTTCAAATAAATATGGTTTGGTTTATTAATTGTTATGAATAGCTTTTTGTAACTTTACTTTTACTGCGATTGCTGCTTTAATGTGAACATTTATTTATCTTTCTATTATGAATATGATCACAATTATAGGTTTTATAGCAGCGTTCTTAACTACAGTATCGTTTCTGCCACAGGCTTTAAAAACCATCCGTACAAAAGATACGTCGGGTATTTCATTATTTATGTATTCTCTTTTTGCATTGGGTACTGTGGCGTGGTTGTTATTTGGTTTGCTAAGTAATAATATGCCTGTTGTAGTAGCGAACGCCGTTACCATGGTATTTGCAGTAATTATTCTGGGTTATAAAATTAAGTACAGGTAATTCATCTTTTAATAAAAAAATATTG
>JANMWP010000260.1:0-2355 GCA_031394065.1 Chitinophagaceae bacterium | reverse complement strand
GGGAGCTGGAGGGGGCCAGAAAAATACTCTTCGTTTGTATCGAAAACAGCAACCGCTCACAAATGAGCCAGGCATTTGCAAAAATGCTTGGCAGTAAAAATGTGGAAGCATACAGTGCAGGTAGTAAACCCAGTGGTATTGTAAATCCTAAAGCTATTGCGGCCATGAAGGAACTGGGTTATGATTTGAGTAATCACGATAGCAAAAGCCTGGATGAGGTAAAAGCATTTGCTCCATTTGATGCGGTGGTAACTATGGGTTGCGGCGATGCCTGTCCCTGGATGCCGGCTAAAAAATTTATTGACTGGCAGATACCAGACCCAAAAAATATGGACCCAAAAGAATTTAATGAAGTAAGAGATTTAATAAAACGGAAAGTAGAAAAATTGCTTATAGGTATGAATTAAAAAATGCCCCGAAATAATATTTATATCGGGGCATTTTTGTGTGTAGATAATTAGTTTACTTACTGCTGCTTATTTTACTCAGCAGGCGTAAAATCTCTAAATATAACCATACAATAGTTACCAGTAAACCAAAAGCGCCGTACCACTCCATGTATTTTGGTGCACCTAAGGCTGCGCCATTCTCTATCATGTCAAAATCTAAAATTAAATTTAGTGCAGCTAAAGCCACTACAAAAATAGAAAAGCCAATGCCCATTATACTGCCCTCATGTAAAAATGGAATGGATACGCCAAAAAAACTAAGCGCAAAAGCGATCATATAAAAGATAGCTATACCGGCAGTAGCAGTCATTATAATGGCTTTAAATTTTTGCGTAGCCTTTATAATGCGGAAGCTGTATAATAAATACATGGCTATGGCAGTACCAAATGTTAGACCGACAGCATTAATAACAATACCGGGTGCATAAGCAGCAAATGCATAATTATAGTATGCAGAAATCGCCCCAACAAATAACCCTTCAAGCAGGGCATAGGCAGGAGCTAAAAACGGAGCCCACTCTTTTTTAAACATAAGTACAATGGCTACCACCAATCCGCCAATTGCACCAATCAATATCAGGGGCATTACATTACCATGATCGGCATATTCCTTCCAGCTATAAAATGCTGTGCCCATGGTCATTAAAAATAAAAAACCAAATTTTTGCAAAGTGCCTTTAACGGTCATGGCATTTTCATGCGTTACAACCTGGTCAAGCACAGTGTCTTTAAATCTTTTTTCAGATAAAGTAGGATTTCCTGATTTAAATAAATCCATGATAATAAATTTAGAAGTTAAAATTAAAGATTTTATACAAACAGACGCATTAATTTTTTATATCGGGGTATTTACTTACCACCTCGAAATTGTATTCTTTTTTTGCTTTTAGTTTAATTATAAATTGATGGAGTTCCGCTGAATCGCCTGCATCTGCATATACCTGGTCATGCGCAAGTAATATAAGATGATCCAATGTTTTTGTTTTTACATTCGTAAACATACTGTCAACCTGCAACACCATCTCATCACTGGTATTTTTTAGTTGAAGTTTATCATCGAAATGCCATTCCAGGTCCCAGCCGGTGATGGTAAAACCATTGGCATAAAGGGAATCTGCTGTTTCTGTTGAAGATTTAATATCAGTAGATTTTATTAATTCGGTACGCCAGATATTTCTGCCGGGGGTTCGTATTATTTTGGCTGATAATTGAAGACTGTCGGCACAGCGTATAAAATCTTTTACAGCACTATCCGGTACCTGATAAAATTTTGCAAATTTATTTTTAAAAGCATGGGTAAAACTATGATTGGCTATTTCAAATAAGTTACAATTTATAAGACTGTCGAATATTGCAGCCTGTTCTTTACTTCCATAAACATGTTCGCCCACAATAAATAAGGTAACAGGTATTTCTTCTTCCTGCACAATATGCATCATGTTTTTTGTGCCTTTATTAGGGCCGTCATCAAACGTAAGATAAATGGTTTTCTTTTTCTTTTTTGGCGCCCCTGCGTTAATCACTTTAACAGCAGCGGTATCTGGTTTTAAAAGTTTAACCGAACTTACTTTAGCTGTTGTATCGGTTTCATAATAGTGGCAGGCAGTAAAAACAACCGTAACTAAAGTTGTTTTTGCCATTTGCGAAGTCACCAGTTCCATTAGCTTGTAAGGGAAGCAGGCATTGGCAGAGTCGGGGTCCATAAATGTTGGGATAAATAATTTGAAACATGAAGTTAATGGTGCAAACAATCCATTTCAAAAAAGCGGCTGTTAAAAATTATATAAAGCCAAAACTAATTTTAATACCCGGGTTTTAACCTTAAAAGCCAAGTTCCTTATCTTTGCGGTATGCAGAATCTGATTAAACAAATTGCGACACTTAAAACCGAAATTAACGCCTTCAG
>JANMWP010000313.1:0-4115 GCA_031394065.1 Chitinophagaceae bacterium | reverse complement strand
TTATTTGCCTGCCTCTCCACAGAAACCACTTCTATGGAATTCTTTGATAAATTTAAAGACGCAGATATACCACTTGTATTTTTCGACAGGGTGCCTGAAGGAAAAAACTATATTAAGATCTGCATTGCAGATGAACAGGCGGCAAAATTGGCTGCGGAACTGCTTCTTGAAAAAAACAAGAAAAATATACTTGCCCTGTTTGGCAACAAAATTCTTTCTATAACACGCAACAGGGAGCCAGCTTTTCACAAAATCATGTCCGGTAAAAAAGCAGTAATCAGCCATACAGAATATTGTAATACAGCTGTTGATGCAAAAGAAATAACGCGTCGGTATTTTACCAATAAACCATGCCCCGATGCTGTTTTCTGCATGAGTGATGAAATACTGAGCGGTGTAATGAAAGCCCTTCATGAACTGAAAATAGAAATACCGGCAACAACTTCGGTCATCACTTTAAGCGATGGTTTTTTACCTAAACTATATACACCTGAAATTACCTATGTAGAAACCAGTGGTTACAGGCTGGGGAAACTGGCTTTTGAAAGCATGATGAATTGTATAGATGGAAAAGTTGACCCGGTTGAATTGTTTATTAATACCCCATTGGTAAACGGCGGCTCTTTATAAACTGTTCATTTTTTTGCAGGATAGGGAGGCACAAAAAAAACAGCAGGCTGCTGTTTCATTTTTTTTATATTTTTTACAATCAGTTTATTGTATCAATTCCATGTTCCAGAGTTTATCCTGTTTTATAAATTTATTAAATAATTGCTGGTTAGCGTTCAGCTGCAGGGCATTTAAATGCCGGCCATGATGCAGATCGGTACCAACGAAGCCAGCCAGGTCTTCATCAAGTATATACCGGGCTGCACGGGCTACATTTTTTCCATAA
This sequence comes from Chitinophagaceae bacterium, assembly GCA_031394065.1. Taxonomy (GTDB): domain Bacteria; phylum Bacteroidota; class Bacteroidia; order Chitinophagales; family Chitinophagaceae; genus Ferruginibacter. The sequence continues at coordinate 3,220 of JANMWP010000313.1, read as the reverse complement.
TACCCTGTTACTGATAGCAGATTTACCTGTAAAATAAATCCAAGATCTTTCAGTTTTTTATACATTTCAAAATTACTGTGAAAATAAAAATAGCGTTCAGGATGTGCCAGCACCGGTTGGTAGCCCGCTGTTATTATGTGAAATAAAATTTCGGGCAGGTTTACCGGTTCTGATGTGTATGGAATTTCTGTTAAAAGCAGATTTTGATGAAGCGTTCGTAATGGTTGTCCTTGTTTTAATAATTGCATAAAATAATCATCGAGCATATACTCTGCTGCAGCAAAAAGCTGCATAGGCAAAGCGGCGGCAGTGCAGGCGTTGCGTAATTTAGCCAGTGCTGTTTCAATTGTTTCATCATTATTTTTATACAGATCGCCGATGATATGTGGTGTGGCAATACAGGTGCGTATGCCCAGGTCGTACAGTCCTTTCACCAACAGTATTGAGGTATCCACATCCGGCGAACCATCATCAATGCCCGGTAAAATATGAGAATGCATATCAACAGATACCGGCAATTGCATTAGCGGAGCAGATTCTTTCGTATTTTTTTTAAAAAGATTAAACATGGTTTACAAGAAGGTTCCTGCAGATTTCGCCTGCGGCGAAAAATTTGTTGCCACAGAAGCACTGAACCACAGAAAGAAAAAATGGCGCAGCTGACTTTTCTGCGCTTCTGTGTCTCAGTGGCAAAGTAAAAAGTTGCGAAGCAACTATCATCTGACGCACTGCAGAAGGCGAAGAATCTTTATTTGTATCTCTGCGAATTTTGCGAAATCTGCGGGCAAATTAAATCATCAGGTAAAAAACCTTGCAATACCCATATTGGTATATTGATGCAGCTTAATAATAGGTTTTAAAAAAGAAACAACAAAGGGCATGGGAACCTTGTTTTTTTTCATGGCCAGATAATCCCGGCGGTTGGCTCTTAACCTTCTGAAAATATTACCATTACTCATTCCGCCATTGCGCATTTTTACAATCAGTTTAGGTAAATAAGCTGCGCCTACTTTGTAAAAATAAAGATACCGGGTCATGAATTCATAATCGGCAGCCGTAAAAAAATGTGTTTCATAATATCCACAGGTTTGCAGCAGGCTGCGGCGAAAATAAAAAGTAGGATGTGCCGGCATCCATCCATAACGGAATTTATTGCTGTTGAATTCGCCACCCTTCCATTTACGCAGCACTTTTGAAGTATCGTCCTGATTAACATACAGCAGGTCGCCATACACCACATTTATATTATCAGCATTAAAGCAGCCAGCTATTTTGCTGATCACATCGTTTGATGCCAGCATATCATCACTGTTTAATGTGCCAATAATATCTCCGGTAGCCATTGCCATTCCCTTGTTAATGGCATCATACATGCTGTAATCTTTTTCCGAAACCCAATGGGCAATATGATCTTTGTATTTTTCTATGATGGCAAGCGTACCATCGGTGCTCTCACCATCAATGATGATGTGTTCAATATCCTTATAATCCTGGTTGATAACAGAAAGAATTGACTCTTCGAGGTATTTTTCAGAATTGAGCGTAACTGTAATTAAGGTAACTTTCATAATGCTTGTGCCAACAACAAAAATAGCGTAATTTTAAACATGACCCATAAAAGAACCAATTGGTTGCCTTAAACCAATAATTCCTTTTTCCTTTTATCTTGATACCAGTATATTTTCCATCACCAGCATATCCATATTGGTGCGTAAATAACAGGCCAGGGCTTCTTCGGGCCGGTTTACAATGGGTTCATTTTCATTGAAAGATGTGTTCAGCAATACAGGAATGCCGGTTTTTTGTCTGAAGGCATCAATCAACTGATAATACCTGGGAGAAATATCCTTATCTACACTCTGAAGCCTGCCCGTTCCATCCACATGTGTCACCGCCGGTATCAATGCCTGTTTTTCTTTTTTGATGGGATACACTTTTTCCATAAAAGGCACTTCATCGGTTATTTCAAAATATTCGCCTACATATTCTTTTAAAATAGAAGGCGCAAAGGGCCTGAAACTTTCCCTGCGTTTAATTTTTGTATTTAGGATTTCTTTGGCATCATTTCGCCGGGGATCGGCAATAATGCTGCGGCCACCCAATGCCCGGGGACCAAACTCTGCCCTGCCGCTGAACCAGCCTACCACTCCCCCGTTGATCATACAATCGGTAATGCGGTTAAATAAAGGTTCATCGGCCAGTTCGGTAAAAGCAATATTTTTTTCTATAAGCATTTCTTTTATTTCAGCATTGCTAAAGCGGCTGCCTGTATAAGCTGATTTTATTGCCGGCTGCCTTTTATAATTTAATGATACGTGTTGGGTGTATAACGCCGCACCCATCGAAATACCGGCATCATGCCCGGCAGATGGTATATAGATATTTTTAAAGGAAGTGTTGCGTAATATTTTTCCATTGGCCACACTGTTTTGTGCCACACCGCCGGCAATGCAAACATTATCCAGCCCGGTTTTTTTATGCAGGTTTTCCAACAGGTGAAAAATAATTTTTTCGGTAAATGCCTGCACCGAAGCAGCCAGGTCTTTATGGTACTGTGTCAAAGGCTCATCCTTTTTTCTCGGCGCTCCAAATTCACTTATCATTTTTTCGCTGTATAGCGGTGCCACTACCGGCGCATTATCTTCCCCATACGAAATGATCCCCTGCGTACCCGTTCTGAAATAGGAAAGATCCAGCTTAAACAATCCATCATCTGTAAGTTTAACCACTTTAGCCAACTTATCCGCCAGCCTCTGCCCTTTCGCAGTATCCTCCCCACCGACCACTGCTAACTCACGACTCACGACTGCCGCCTCACGACTCCCATAAGGTGCCATGCCCATCACTTTATATTCATCGCCATAATGCGGAAAGCCCAGTAACTGTGTAAAGGCTGTATAAAAAATACCGATTGAATGCGGGAAATCTACCGAGTCTAAAACCGTTATGGTATTGCCCTCGCCAATAGCAGTCATGGTGGTGGTAAAATCGCCGGAGCCATCAATGGTAAGACATGCCGCTTTATCAAAAGACGAAGCAAAGAATGACGAGGCAATATGGCTGCGGTGATGCTCAACCTGTTTTATTTTACCGGTAAATGTTGATGCAGATAAACCCGAAAGGCGGGAAAGTTCCTCATCAATTGAAGCAACTTTTTTACTGTTGATGAACCGGTCTTTGATGGCATTAAAACTTCCGCCGGGGTTTTTGGCGAGGTATA
>JANMWP010000302.1:0-2654 GCA_031394065.1 Chitinophagaceae bacterium | reverse complement strand
ACAACTCGGCCAACTTGATGAAAGAGACTTATTTCCAGAAGCCCTCAGACTTGTAAAAGAATGTAACCCAAAAGCTGTAATGCTGGAAAATGTTCGGGGACTTCTTGACATCAAATTTAAAGAATACCGGAAATATATTTTAGGTGAACTTTATAAAATGGGTTATCAATGTGACTGGAGGTTGGTTAATGCTTCTCACTATGGAGTTTCTCAGTTAAGACCTAGAGCAATTCTTGTTGCACTTAAAAAGGAATATTTTGATTTTTTTGAATGGCCTTCAAAAAATGAAGAACCTCCATTAACGGTTGGTGAATTATTGTATGAAGAAATGGCATCATCAGGTTGGGAGAATGTTGACAATTGGAAATTAATTGCTAATAACATCGCACCCACACTTGTAGGAGGTTCAAAAAAACATGGTGGCGCAGATCTTGGCCCAACAAGGGCAAAACAATCCTGGGCGTTACTTGGTGTTGATGGCAAAGGGCTTGCTGATGCTCCACCGATTAATGGCTCAAAAGCAATGCCCAGATTAACTCTTAAAATGACAGCACTCATTCAGGGTTTTCCAAAAGATTGGCAATTTGCCGGTAAAAAAACTCCAGCTTACAGACAAGTTGGAAATGCATTTCCTGCACCGGTTGCAAAAGCAATCGGATTGTCTATAAAAAAAGCACTTAAAAAGTATGAGCAAAAAAGCTCCAAAAAAAATAGGTTCACGGGCCAAATTGCGTGACTATTTTAATAAGAACGTTGGCAAAATTTTGAACTCCGACACTTTACGGGAAGTTGCGGGCACGAGTGAGTGGGGGCGACGTGTTAGAGAGTTGAGAAATGAAGAGGGAATGAACATTGTAACACACAATGACCGTAGTGAATTAAAACCCGGCCAATATCTTTTAATTAATACAAAACCTTTACCTGCATTTGAAAGAGGTATTTCGAAAGAAGTCCGTGCTTTTGTTCTTGATAGAAATGGTTACACCTGTCAAATGTGTGGTATTGCGGCAGGTGAACCACATCCTGATGACGGAGGAAGAAAAGCAAGGCTACATATCGGTCATGTTATTGACAAATCAATGGGAGGGACTGATGATCCAACTAATTTGAAAGCAATTTGTTCTGTATGTAATGAAGGTGCGTCTAATTTAACGCCTGTCAGGCCAGATACAAAAAAATTAATGGCACAAGTTAGAAGAGCTCCTGCAACAGTTCAGCTAGATGTATTAATTTGGCTTATCCAAAAATTTCCAAAACAGAGCGAAGCATCTTTAAAGAAAATAAAAAAATAACGAACGCTTGTTGTACTGTTAACTCCGCTCTTCCCAAATCATGGCAACATACACAATGGTTTCTGCAGCTTTGGCCATATCGTTAATACCAATCCATTCCAGTTTGCTGTGTATGTTTTGCATACCGGTAAAAATATTGGGGCATGGCATTCCAATATAACTGAAGCGGCTTCCATCGGTTCCGCCACGTATACTTTCTTTCTTAACTGTTAACCCGGCTCTTTGTATTGCTTCTTCGGCATAAGCTGCTACCTGCGGACAGGTATCCAGCACCACTTTCATATTTCTGTATTGTTCCTGCGCAGCATATTCCATTACAGCACCCGGAAAAGTTGCAACAACTGTTTCAGCAATTGCTTTTAAACGGTTGTGATGTGCCACCAGTCCTTCGTTGGTAAAATCACGAACTATAAACTGTATGGTTGCTTTTTCTGCAATGCCGTTTACTGATGTAGGATGTACAAATCCTTCTTTCTTTTCGGTAGTTTCGGGGCTCCATTCATTTTTTGGCAATGCATCCATTACTGCCCCCGCAACTTTTAATGCATTTACAAGTTTATTTTTTGCATAACCGGGGTGTGTGATAACGCCGCTGATTGTAATAACTGCACCATCGGCACTAAAGGTTTCATCTTCCAGGCTTCCGGCTTCGCCACCATCCAATGTATAACCAAACCGGGCACCCAGTTTTTGCATATCTACTTTAGCCGTGCCTTGCCCTACTTCTTCATCGGGTGTAAATAATATTTTTATATCGCCGTGCTTTACTGCAGGGTTTTGTATAAAAAATAATGCGGCTTCCATGATGGCTGCTACACCACTTTTATCATCGGCACCCAATAAGGTTGTTCCGCTGGCAGTAATTACACCATTGTTGATGTGATTTTTTAAATACGGGGAATCGCTCATGCTCAAAACCTGCGTGGTATCATCCGGTAAAACAATATCATTGCCATCATAATAGCGGTGCAGGATGGGTTTTACGCCGGTACCGCTGCAATCAGGTGCTGTATCTACATGTGCACAAAAACAAATGGCCGGAATATTTTTTTTATCGCTGTTAGCAGCAATGGTTGCATACACATATCCATATTCATCGGTTGAGGCATCGGTAATTCCCATGCCCAATAATTCTTTGTACAGGAGTTTACTTAAATCCTTTTGCTTTTCAGTTGTAGGATGTGCTGTGCTTGTAGGATCGCTTTGTGTATCTACACGTACATAGCGCATAAAACGGTCGGCAATGTTGTCGGGGCTTATCTGTATCATGGCTTAAAATTAATGGATAATTTTTTAATGGATAATGGATAATAGAAAAGCAGCCTGCTTTCGCAAACTGCTCATTATCCATTAAAAAATTAT
>JANMWP010000265.1:0-4527 GCA_031394065.1 Chitinophagaceae bacterium | reverse complement strand
AAACCATATTTCCACCAGGGCGGTAATGCGTTATCCAACTCCTTAATTCCGTCGTAATTATGATCCAATAAAATATCTTCTTCTTTTTCTACAGCCACAGCTTTGGTGAATAATTTTTGATCGAGTTTACTCCACCAGACTGCCAGTTTTGAAGTTTCGGATTTGGGTTTTATTTTTTCAGGCAATAATTCGGTGTACATTCTGCGGATAGAAAATGTAAGAAAAAGGATTACAACCAATTCCATCCCTATTACTGTAAGGAACATGTAATAAGCTGATGCCGAAAGTCCGCCATAATTAGGTAACGCCTCTGTAACCACCGGCTTAACCAGATCCTGTGCGATTGACACCTGCGATAACAATGAAAGTCCTGCAATGAAAACAATACTTAAAACTTTAGGAGAAATTTTATTTTTATCAACCAATTGTTTTCCCAAAGCTGTTAACACCTGCCCCATTCCCCATATCACAAAAGCAAGTACAATTATCAATATCATTAACAGGATTGCCAGTTGATTATAACCCGAAGTTACCCGTTGAGCAGCTGCCGTGGTTTCTGGTTGTGCAGTTATTGCAGATGCTGCAAAAAAGAAAAGAAAAGTTAAAGCTGTTTTATTTTTTATAGATTTTATGAAAGGCATACTATAAATATTTATATGGATGAGTTGGTTAATTCTTCATTTTCGAAAGGAAGATTGGATAATTCCGCTACCCTTTCTTTCTTCATTTTTTTTACCAATACCAGTAATACAATAAAAAAAATAAAGAAAATGAACAGCGATATCATTGGGTATATATCAACATGATTGATGGTTTCGGCGTATTGTTTTATGAATTTGAACATAGTTTATTTATTAAGAGTTGCTGTTTTACTGTTACTGATATCTTTACCCAGCCGTTGTATATAGGCAATCAAGGCAATCACTTCTCTGTTTGCAGGCACCACTATACCTTCTATTTTTAAATTGATACGGATACTGTTTGCCTGCGTCATTAAATCACTGTTGGCCAGGTTTTCGTAGCCTTTATCATAAGGCACACCCAAAGACCGCATGGCATTTATTTTTGCTGCAGTTGTTGTGGTATCCAATATCTGTTCAATCATAAATGGATAAGATGGCATGATGGACCCTTCACTCAAAGAAGATGGTTCTCTGAAGTGGCGAAAATGCCAGCCATCCGTTTTTTTCAGCAATCCGGTTCCTTCACGGGCCAGATCGGGCCCTGTACGTTTACTGCCCCATTGAAACGGTTTATCATACACAAACTCACCTGCTTTTGAATATTCACCATATCGTTCGGTTTCACTGCGGAAAGGGCGTATCATTTGTGAGTGACATACATAACAGCCTTCTCTTACATAAATATCCCTGCCCTGTAACTCAAGCGGAGTATAGGGTTTAACGCTGCTGATGGTGGGTACATTGGATTTTATCATAAAGGTGGGGACTATTTCAATTAGGCCGCCAATCAAAATAACCACTAAACTCAGTATCATAAACTGAACAGGTTTTCTTTCAATTACCCGATGCCAATGTTCGCCGGTATGTTTAACATATTCTTTAGCCAATGGGGCTGCTTCTGCCTCTTCATTGGCAACCAGTTTACCACTCTTAACTGTTTTATAAATATTATAAAACATAATGAACACACCGGTTAAATACAATGTTCCACCAATTGAGCGCATCATGTAAAATGGTTTCATGTATGTAACCGTTTCTAAAAAAGTATATTTTAACTGGCCTGCTTCTGTAAATTGTTTCCACATCAGACTTTGCTGAATACCGGCCCAATACATGGGTATTGCATAAAATAAAATACCCAATGTTGCCAGCCAAAAATGATTGCTGGCTAATTTTTTTGAATACAGTTCTGTCTTAAAAATTCGTGGCATCATCCAGTACAAAACACCAAAAGTTAACATCCCGTTCCAGCCTAAAGCACCCACATGCACGTGGGCAACAATCCAGTCGGTATAATGTGAAATGGCGCTCACACTTTTTAAAGAAAGCATGGGGCCTTCAAAAGTTGCCATACCATAAGCGGTAACAGCCACCACCATAAATTTTAAAATCACATCATCCCTCACCCTGTCCCAGGCACCACGTAAAGTAAGTAAGCCATTAATCATACCGCCCCAGCTTGGAAATATCAGCATAACAGAAAAAACTATTCCTAAAGATTGAGCCCAGTTTGGTAAAGCAGTGTATAATAAATGGTGAGGACCGGCCCAGATGTATAAAAAAATTAATGACCAGAAGTGAATGATAGAAAGCCTGTAAGAATAAACAGGACGGTTGGCCGCCTTTGGCAAAAAATAATACATCAGCCCCAGGTAAGGTGTAGTTAAGAAAAATGCAACTGCGTTATGACCGTACCACCACTGCACCAGCGCATCCTGCACACCCGAGTACCAGCTGTAACTGTGCAGAAAAGAATAAGGCAATTGCCCCGAACGTACAATATGCAAAACTGCTACCGTTACAAAAGTGGCAATGTAAAACCAGATGGCAACATACAAATGTTTTTCCCGTCTTTTAATGATGGTGCCAAACATGTTCCAGCCAAATACCACCCAGATGATGGTGATGGCAAGATCGATAGGCCATATCAACTCTGCATATTCTGCACCTTGTGTTAATCCCAATGGTAATGTAATGGCAGCAGCAACAATAATTAACTGCCAGCCCCAGAAATGAATATTACTGAGCTTGTCACTAAACATACGGGCTTTACATAAACGTTGTAATGAGTAATAAACACCCATAAAAATACCGTTGCCCACAAAAGCAAAAATTACCGCATTGGTATGCAACGGACGTAAGCGACCAAAGGAGCCATACTGTGTAATATTCATTTGTGGAAATACCAGTTGTAAAGCCACCCATAAGCCGGCCAGCATACCAACAGCGCCCCATAAAATAGTGGCATAAGCAAAATTCCTGACTATTCTATTGTCGTAATAAAATTTTTCTACCTGCATGTGATTATTTGGTTTGGTTTATTGTTTTAGGAATTGAGGTTGAGGATGTTTGTTTTATTTCATCATCAAATAAAATGCGTATAGATGGAGTATAATCATCATCAAACTGACCTTTGTTAACGCTCCATAAAAAGGCTGCCAGAAAACCACCTGCTACAAAAATGCTGATACCAATTAATACAAATAATGCGCTCAAAAGAGATGATTTAAAATGATTGTCAAAAATACCTGTAGCATTAATTTTTGAAGCTGATGACTATCAAATCAAAATATGATTTTGGTCATATTGAAAATGAAGGCAGGTTTACAGCCCTTTTTTACGGGCAATGAAAGAAGATAATAAACTAACAAAGAGTACAATGCTGATGCTGCTTGCAGGCATCAGTATGGCCGCTATCATGGGCGAAAGAATGCCCTGCACTGCAAAAGATAAACCAACAATATTATACAGGATTGAAAGTACAAAACTTGCCAGTACAATTTTTTTACCGGCTTTGGCATAGCTGATAAATTTGTGAAGCATTGATACTTTACTTCCATCAAGTATTGCATCGCTGGCAGGAGAAAACTGAGCTGAGTTTTCGCTTACAGCAATGCCCACATTACTTTGCATTAATGCCCCGGCATCATTTAATCCATCGCCAAGCATTAAAACATTTTTTTTGTTCCAAATTCCTAAAGATGAGAAAGAGCCCATTTGCAGGTTTTTAATAAAATCGAGTTTTTGTTGAGGAGATTGGTTAAAGCGGAGCTGTATATCTGTACCGAATATTTTTTGAAGATTGTACCGCTCAGAATCATTATCACCCGATAAAACAAACAAATGATACCCCTGCTTTTTTATATACTGAACCATTGCTGCAACACCTTGCCGGTAATGATTTTGCACACTAAACTTACCAATATGTATTTTATCCATCAGCACATGTACTGATGTACCGGTATCATGTGTGATAACCTCATTATCAGTATTTATAAAATTTGCAGATCCCATTTTAACTGAAATATTCTCTACAACAGCATCTAAACCCTTACCCGTATATTCTTTAAACTGATTAACCGTTAATAATTTTTCAGGCAAACCTTTAATGGATGCAGCGATACTTCTACTTAAGGGATGAGATGACTGTTTGGTAACAGTTTTAATAATAGCAAGATCCCTGTCTGAAAGTGGCAATCCCTCATAATCAACAACAGCGGTATTGCTTTGTGTAATGGTACCGGTTTTATCAAACACAACGGTATTAATTTTTGCCAGCGCCTCAATAACACCTGCATTTTTAAAGTATAATTTATTACGGCCAAATATCCGCAGCATATTACCATACGTAAATGTTGCCGAAAGTAATAGTGAGCAAGGGCAGGCAACAATTAAAACTGCTGTAACTGCAGGCAAAATCTTAGTTGTATCAACAACCGACCAGAAAATTAATGTAGCCAATGCAATAGATAATAAAACATAAGTGAAATACCTGCACCAGGGATGAATAAAAGATTTTTCTTCGTTCTTTTTGCTGTTGAAGATATCGTTGTTCCAGAGTTGC
>JANMWP010000223.1:0-4060 GCA_031394065.1 Chitinophagaceae bacterium | reverse complement strand
GCTATTTTATTTCAATGGGGCCTGTTATTTAGATTTTATACTTTTAAGCTGATTAAACTTGTGACAAAAAAATTTACACTGGGAAAAAATGAAAGGCTTAAAAGCCGTAAATCCATTGAACAATTATTCAAGGCAGGAAATAGTTTTGTCGTTAGTCCTTATCGTGTTCATTATTTTATTAGTAAAGCAGAAACCCAACAGCCTGAGGGGCTGGGCAAAGATGAAAGTGCTTTACTCCAATTTGGAGTAGGGGTTTCGGCAAAGCATTTTAAAAAAGCAGTTGACAGGAATCGGATCAAACGACTGATGAGAGAGGCTTATCGCCTGCAAAAAAACGATTTGCAGTATCAGCTAAAACAACAACAAAAGCAACTGGCAGTTTTTATTATTTATGTTGGGAACGAATTGCCGCAATACGAATTGATTTTTGACAAAACCACCCATGTGTTAAACCGGCTCATTAAAATAAGCAATGAAAATACTCCGGCAAATATTTAGCTTCCCGTTTATAGCTTTAATAAAGTTGTACCAGTGGATCATCTCTCCCTTGCTAGGCCCCAAATGCCGATACACACCTACCTGCTCACAATATGGTATTGAAGCATTTAAAAAACATGGACCTGTTAAAGGATTCTGGCTAACTGCTAAAAGAGTAAGTAAATGCCATCCCTGGGGTGGTCATGGGTACGATTCGGTGCCGTAAAAAACCCCCTCCGCCCCCTGAAGGGGGAACTAGGTCCCTGAAATATAAAAGAGTCTCTTGATTTTCAATATGCTTGTTGTTATGTTTTAATAAAAAAGCTGCAATCATTTAAGATTACAGCTTTGAATTAAAAATCGCTGAATAAAATTACAAAAGTACAAGAGTGCGACGCCACTGAAGTTTAATCAAGGAAAAGAAGCTTGGTTCATAAAACCAACAAAACATAATCTTCTCCTTAGTTCCCCCTTTTGGGGGCGGAGGTTTTTTTTTAAAACCTTTCCGCTACTTTACTCCAGTTAACTACATTCCAAAACGCAGCCAAATAATCGGCACGGCGGTTTTGATAATGCAGGTAATAAGCGTGTTCCCAAACATCGCAACCTAAAATGGGCGTGCCTTTTACTTCAGCAACATCCATCAACGGGTTATCCTGGTTAGGTGTTGAAGAAACTTCAAGCTTACCATCTTTTACAATCAGCCATGCCCAGCCACTTCCAAACCTCGTCATACCAGCCGCTGCAAATTTTTCTTTAAATGCATCAAAAGAGCCAAAGGCTTCGTTAATAGCATCAGCAAATTTGCCTGTGGGTACCCCGCCAGCATTGGGGGCAAGGCTTTCCCAAAAGAAACTGTGGTTCCAATGTCCGCCGCCGTTGTTGCGTACTGCAGGGCTTATGCTGCCTGCTGCTGCAACCAGTTCCTCAATGGTTTTATTTTCATTGGGAGTTCCGGTAATTGCTTTGTTTAAATTATCTACATAAGCCTGGTGATGTTTGCCATGGTGTATCTCCATGGTCTTCGTGTCGATATGTGGCTCTAATGCATTGTGTGCATAAGGTAAAGCCGGTAGTGTAAATGCCATAATGTATTGTTTTATTTTTTAAGAGATTATTGTGAATGATGGACTGCAAATTTACGTTATCTATTTCCTTATCGTGTTTAAAATGAAAAAAATCATATTCCTATTTTTTACGTTTTCGGGAATTTGTTGTTGCCTGACACAAGAACCGGTAAAAACAATAGACACGCTTAATGAAAAGCAAAAGACAGTTGCAAATACCTTGCCGCTTAAAACAGACAGCCTTGCTGCAAAGGAAAAACCGTTTGTACGTTTATATCCTAATCCTGCTAAAAATAAAGCTGAAATTGAAATTAAAGGATTTGATGCAGGGTATGTAAAGATTCAGCTGATCAACAATGTGGGTAAACTGCTTAGGGAAGAAAAGCGGCTTGTGCTTACCGGCAACGAAGTTATCATATTCATGTTTTCAGAAAAACCCGGACTTTATTTTTTATTCCTTAGACAGGGAAAAAAAATGGTAAAAAGCAAGCTGGTTATACAATGATCACCTGCGTGCTTTAAAAAAATCTTTCATCAGTCTGGCACAATCATCTTTTAAAATACCACCAACCAATTCGGTTTTAGGGTGATATGGATTATTATTTCCGCAGCATTTTCTGTAGCCATTCTTTTCATCATCGGCACCATAAACAATTTTGCCGATCTTGCTCCAGTACAGTGCGCCGCTGCACATCAGGCAGGGCTCCAGCGTAACATATAAAGTTGCTTCGGGTAAATATTTGCTGCTTAAAAAATCAAAAGCCGAGGTTAAAGCCAGTATCTCTGCATGGGCGGTACTGTCTTTCAGCAATTCTACCTGGTTATGGGCACGTGCAATGATGCGGTTGTTCATAACAATGATGGCACCTACAGGAATTTCTTCCTTGTCGAATGCTTTTTGAGCTTCTGCAAGCGCAAGCTGCATATATTGTTCGTCCGTCATACTATCCAATTTATACCGATTTTACCTTTATTTAGTTAAATGCACTCTGCAATCGGTATAATACTATCTAAGATTTTATAAGTAGCCCGAAGGGGTACGTTAAAATCTTAGATAGTATTACTACCTTTCAGCAAATTTATGTGTAATGGATAACTTAATGCAAATGCGCAACTATTTTGACAGCGGCATTACCAAACCTTATGCTTTTAGAAAAGAGCAATTAAAAAAACTGCAAGCCGCTGTAAAAAAATATGAACAGCAATTGCACGAGGCTTTGTTTACCGATTTAAAGAAAAGCCCGGAGGAATGCTGGGTTACCGAAACGGGTTTTTTACTATCTGAAGTCAGTAATATTTTAAAACATTTAAAAGGCTGGATGCAGCCAGAAAGCGTATCTACCAACCTGCTCAATCTGCCATCAAAAAGCTTTGTGATGCAGGAGCCATTGGGTGTTGTGTTGATCATCAGCCCATGGAACTATCCTTTTCAATTATTAATGACACCACTGGCTGGAGCCATGGCAGCAGGTAATTGTGTTGTTCTTAAATCATCCGAATTTGCACCTGCCACATCTGTTGTAATGAAACAGTTGATAGAAGAAACTTTCGATAAAAACTATATTCAGTTTGTGGAAGGTGATGGCGCTACGGTAATACCGCAGATGATGAACAACTTTACTTTTGACCATGTTTTTTATACCGGCAGCACCGCAGTGGGGAAATTAATTTATAAAATGGCTGCTGAAAGACTGGTGCCTGTTACACTTGAGCTTGGAGGTAAAAGCCCCTGTATTGTTGAAGATGATGCTAATATACAGGTTGCAGCCCGGCGTATTGCCATGGCTAAATTCTCCAATGCCGGACAAATGTGTGTGGCACCTGATTATGTGCTGGTACAGCATTCAAAAAAAGAAGAACTTATTGAAGCTTTAAAAAAAACATTACCCGTATTTTTTGGTGCCGATGCTGCAACAAGTTATGAATATGGAAGAATTATTAATGAAAAACAATTTGACCGTTTAAGTGGTTATCTGCAACAGGGTAAAATTGTTTGTGGCGGTAATTCAGACAGAAGTAAATTGTATGTAGAGCCAACCATTATGACAGATGTTTCATTGGATGCCGATATTATGAAAGAAGAAATTTTTGGTCCCATACTACCCATTATCGGCTTTGGCAAAACTGAAGAAGCCAGGGCTATAATTGCTAACAATTCCAACCCTTTGGCTTTTTATGTGTTTACATCAAGTAAGAAAAAGGAAACAGGTTGGTTAACATCGGTTTCGTTTGGTGGTGGTTGCGTAAATAATACAGCCCTTCATTTAACCAATCATAATTTACCCTTTGGCGGCCGGGGTTTCAGCGGTAGCGGGCAGTACCATGGTAAATATTCTTTTGAAACCTTTAGCCATAAAAAAGCAGTGATGAAAACGCCAACCTGGTTTGACCCGGCGATAAAATACCCGCCGTTTAAAGGAAGAATTAAGCTTTTTAAATGGATAATCAGATAATATAAAATTGCAACAAAGAAAAAAATACAGCCGTTTAAAAAAGACCTTCATTGCAGTATTGTT
>JANMWP010000219.1:0-1723 GCA_031394065.1 Chitinophagaceae bacterium | reverse complement strand
CCTTCCTTAATTTTTCCTTCTTCCCAGGCTTCGCAAAGTGCAATAGGTATTGAAGCTGCCGTAGTGTTGCCGTATTTTTGTATATTATTATGTACCTGTCCGTCGGTTAGCTGTAATTTTTGCTGCACAAACTGGGCAATGCGTAAATTGGCCTGGTGTGGTATCAGCAAATTAATATCGGCAGTTGTTAATCCATTTGCAGCCAATGCTTCCATTACAACTTCGGGCATTTTAACAATGGCTTTTTTAAAAACTGCCGGGCCATCCATATTCGGAAAATTCTGTGCCTCATCAATCATTGCGTGGCTCATAAACATCTGGCCCAGTTCGGCATCATCAAATTGGGCAACAGGTTGTGGCAGCCAGTGATTGGCATGTGTACCGGGATTGTACATGGCCAGTATTTCGGCACTGTCACCATCACTATGTAAATGGGTGCTTAAAATTCCCTGACTGTTTTTTTGTGTAGGTTGCAAAACCACTGCGCCTGCACCATCACCAAAAATTACGCTGATATTTCTTCCGCTTGTACTAAAGTCGAGACCAAAAGAATGTTTCTCTGCACCAACAACTAAAATATTTTTATACATACCGGTTTTAATAAACTGATCGGCAACCGATAAAGCATACACAAAACCACTACATTGATTACGCACATCCAGGGCACCAATCTCTTTCATTTTTAAAGCACGTTGTAATAAAACACCGCAGCCCGGAAAATAGTAATCGGGGCTTAGTGTGGCAAAAACAATAAAGTCAATATCCTGTGGAGTGATGCCTGCTCTTTCAATGGCAATTTTAGAAGCTTCAACACCCATGGTGGTGGTGGTTTCGCCGGTGCGGTCGGCATAGCGCCTTTCTTTAATACCGGTACGTTCCTGAATCCATTCATCAGAAGTGTCCATGTATTTTTTCAGGTCTTCGTTGGTAAAAACATTTTTGGGAACATAGTAGCCTATACCGGCAATTTTGCTTCGTTGCATGCAGTCGTTTATTTAGAACAGGCAATTTACAAAATAAGATATGATTTGCAACTGTTTCAAATGCAACTATATGGTACCAGTTTGAAAAGCTGTCAGACTGAGCTTGTCGAAGCCGGTATGATTTCTTTATGTAACCCGCCTTCGACAGGCTCAGGCTGACAGCTCAGTAATTTAAAGCAATTAAAAAAAGAGGGTTAATTCAATTTAATCATGTTTTGTAAACAAAAGTCATCATCCAGTATGGGATGTACCCTGGTTTTGTAATGAACCTCAACCGATTTGCGGAGATCGGTACTGTTAAAGATCATCTTGGAGGTAAAATGTTCTGCCAAAGGCAGTAATGAAAGTTTGTCATCTTTCAGTTTTATTTCTGCAATATAAATTCTGGAGTTTACCTTAATATTAAAAAACTGCCAGTCGCCAACAGTACTCATAAAAGCTGTTCCTGCAAGCGAATCTGAAGCAATGCGTTTATTAAGCCGGAGTTCATCCAAGTTACCTGTAAATGAAATATTATATTCCGTATCTGATTTTTTAGAGAGCGAAACATAAACTGCCTCTTCATGGGTACTGCCTGGTTTTTTAATAATTGCCATCCACTTTCCAATCAAAGCATCTTCTACATAAATACCGGGGGTTTCATCTAAATAATAAGCAGAACTGTACGGACAGGCACAAAGGGTAACAGATAAAAAAAACAATAACGATATTTCGAAAAGTTTTTTCATTGCATAAAATTA
>JANMWP010000217.1:0-5099 GCA_031394065.1 Chitinophagaceae bacterium | reverse complement strand
TCAAAAACAGAAAGATGTTCGTCTTTTAAATAAGGAGCACCTTCCACCGTCATGGTACCACATATATAAATATTGGCTGCATCAATTTCATCATCACTGAATCCTAAAGCTTCCAGTAAGCTCCAGCCAAAATCCTGGTATTGCTCGGGTTTAAATCCAAGTCTTTCCAAACAGGTTTCGCCCAAAGTATATACATTGAAAACAAAACCAATTTCGAAAGCTGCACCTAAAACATTGTTCAGCTTATCAATATCTTCCTGTAAGAAACCTTTTTCCATCAACGTTTTTGTGTTGATGAAAGGAGACTTGTCTAAAGATGCATGTCCTTTTGCATAGCAAACAATTTCTTCAATTTCTTTTTCGTTGTATTTTAAATTACGCAATGCCTGTGGCACGCTTTGGTTAATAATTTTAAAATAACCACCACCGCTTAATTTTTTAAATTTCACCAAAGCAAAATCAGGTTCAACACCGGTGGTATCGCAATCCATTACCAAACCAATGGTGCCGGTTGGTGCAATAACCGTTGTTTGTGCATTGCGGTAGCCGTACTTCTCTCCCATTTGCACTGCATCATCCCATGCTTTGGTAGCAGCTTTCAACAAATAATCAGGACAATATTTTGCATTGATACCCTGTGGTTTTATTTGTATGCCTTCGTATGCATCGTTTGCATCATAAGCAGCAGCACGGTGGTTACGCATTACACGTAACATGTGTGTTTTGTTTTCTTCGTACTTATCAAATGCGCCCAAAAAGCTGGCAAGTTCTGCAGATGTTTTATAAGATACACCGGTCATGATGGCGGTGATGGCACCTGCAATACCTCTTGCTTCTTCGCTATCGTAAGCAATACCGCTTACCATTAACATAGAACCAAGATTTGCAAAACCTAAACCAAGTGTTCTGTAATCGTAACTTAATTGTGCCACTTCTTTTGAAGGGAACTGCGCCATTAATACAGAGATTTCCAACACAACTGTCCATAAGCGACAGGTATGTTCAAAACCTTGTACATTAAATGAGTTATCGCTTTCATCAAAGAACTGGCGAAGATTTACACTTGCTAAATTACAAGCTGTGTTATCTAAGAACATATATTCACTGCAAGGATTGGAAGCCCTGATGGGACCACCTTCCGGACAAGTATGCCATTCGTTGATGGTAGAATCGTATTGTGTACCGGGATCAGCACAACGCCATGCAGCGTAAGTGATCTGTTCCCATAATTCTCTTGCCTTTACTTTCTTCATCACACGGCCATCGCTTCTTCCTTTCAATTCCCATTCACCATCTTCATCTAAAATATTAAAGAAGTCATTGGGTATGCGGATAGAGTTGTTACTGTTTTGTCCGCTTACGGTTCTGTATGCTTCGCCTTCATAATCGCTTGGATAACCTGCCGCAATTAATGCAGCAACTTTATCTTCTTCCTGAACTTTCCAGTTAATAAATTTTTCAATTTCGGGGTGATCAAGATCCAAACAAACCATTTTTGCTGCTCTTCTTGTTGTGCCGCCACTTTTAATAGCACCTGCTGCACGGTCACCAATTTTTAAGAAACTCATTAAGCCGCTTGATGTACCGCCGCCACTTAATTTTTCGCCTTCGCCACGTATGCTGCTGAAGTTGGTACCCACGCCGCTGCCGTATTTAAAAATTCTTGCTTCACGTACCCAAAGATCCATGATGCCACCTTCGTTAACCAGATCGTCATTCACACTTAATATAAAACAAGCGTGTGGTTGAGGGCGCTCATAAGCATTGGCCGATTTTTTTAACTGGCCATCTTTTGCATCTACATAATAATGTCCCTGTGGTTTTCCGGTAATGCCATACACTTCATGCAAACCGGTATTAAACCACTGCGGACTGTTTGGTACGCATGCCTGATTTAAAATTGAATAAACCAATTCATCATAAAATATTTCTGCATCGTTGGGGGTTGCAAAATAATTATATCGTTCGCCCCACACACGCCAGCAATGTGCCATGCGGTGAGCAACCTGTTTAACAGTTGTTTCTCTTCCGGTTGTTCCATCATCATTTGGAATACCTGCTTTACGAAAATATTTTTGTGCTAAAATATCTGTCGCAATCTGGCTCCACTGTTTTGGAACTTCTACATTATCCATCTGGAAAACAATTTCACCTGTAGGATTTTTAATTACTGAAGTACGGTAATCGTACTCAAACATATCGAATGGATTAACATTATCCTTTGTGAACTGCCGGGAGAACTGGAGTCCTTTTGCAAGCTTAGATTGTTTTGGCATAATATTATAGTGGCTTAAATCGTTGGGTTAAGTAAATGTTAAGCAAACGAAAATATTTGTATTGGTTGAAGAATCAAACTTATAAATATTAACACCTGTGGACAAAAAAGGTGGATAATTTGGAAGACTCAAACCGGTATTGGATTTGCTCACTTTTCCCCATCATTTTAATAAAATGTTTGTTTAAAGTCTTGGAAATTTCAATAAATATTCAATTGCCTGATTTCAGGCTGTTTTAGGGTTTTTTTACTGTTTTGATCAAATGTTTACCGGCTTATCTGTTGCAGAAAATGGCCTCTGATTTTCTTGCCAATCTTGATTGAAACCGGTGGTATTTTTTGCGGCTGTAACCAACAGCATCAACTTATTTATGTAATGGTTACAGCGCTGAATTTTCTTGTAAGCAGTAAAAAAATATCTCCATGCTATTGCATAGGTAAATCTTAATGAGTAGATTTATAAAAAACCAACTGATATGAACAAAAAAAGTCTCTTCTACATTTTAGGTGTATTGTGCATTGTTGCATCTGTGGCAATGTATTTTATCGGAAAAAATTCGAGCCATTTATCAGAACTTAGTGATTTCTGGTGGATACCGCTTCCGCTAGGTGCATTGGCATTGCTGATTGCAAACAAAAAATAATAAAGGAAAAGCCCTGGATAAAAAATCCGGGGTTTTTCTTTTACAGTTAGCAGTTATATTTGTAAACATGAGAGTTGTAATACAAAGGGTAAGCCAGGCTGCTGTTACCATAAACAACATTGTAAAGTCTGAAATTAAAACAGGCCTGCTTGTTTTAATTGGTATTGAAGATGTAGACACCAATGAAGATATTGAATGGCTTAGCAACAAGATTGTTAACCTGCGCATTTTTGATGATGAAAACAAAGTGCCCAATATTTCTGTAAAAGATATTGGGGGCGATATTTTATTGGTAAGCCAGTTTACTTTACATGCATCTACAAAAAAAGGAAACCGCCCATCTTACATAAAAGCAAGCAAGCCCGATATTGCTATCCCGCTGTATGAAAAAATGATTGTTCAACTGGAGAATGATTTGTGTAAAAAAATATTTACTGGAGAATTTGGTGCAGATATGAAAGTATCGCTACTTAATGATGGCCCTGTAACTATCTTTATTGATACAAAAAACAAAGACTGATGGCAGAGATTACAATTAATGAAGCACAACAGCAGGTTGACCAATGGATAAAAACAGTTGGCGTAAAATATTTTAGTGAACTCACCAACCTTGGCATACTTATGGAAGAGGTTGGAGAGTTGAGCAGGCTGATGGTTAGAAAATATGGCGAGCAGTCATTCAAAGAATCAGACAAGGGAAAAGAGTTGAGCGATGAAATGGCCGATGTGCTTTGGGTGTTGATCTGCCTGGCCAATCAAACCGGGGTTAACTTAACAGAGGCACTACAAAAGAATTTTGAGAAAAAGAATTTAAGAGATGGCGAAAGACATCATCAAAATGATAAACTAAAATGATTTCATGAAATTTTCGCTGAAAGATACCTGGTCAATTCTAAAACAATCATTTTCTGATTTTATAGACAACAAAGTATTTAAACTCAGCGCTGCCCTGGCATTTTATACCATTTTTTCTTTGCCGGCCATGCTCATCATCATTATTTCGGTAAGCGATATTTTTTATGGCAGGGCTGCCATTGAAGGAACTTTATATCACCAGATAGCAGAGTTTGTAGGAACCGATGCCGCCATACAGATACAACAGACCATTCGTGGAGCAGCTTTATCGCAAAGCAGTTATTTTGCAACAATAGTTGGCATAATTACATTACTTTTTGGTGCCACCAGTGTATTCAGTGAGATACAGGATTCTATAAACCATATCTGGAAATTAAAAGCAAAACCCCAAAAAGGAAAAGGGTTTTTAAAACTGGTACTTAACCGGTTACTTTCTTTTTCGCTGGTGATAAGCCTCGGGTTTTTATTACTTGTTTCACTGCTTGTTAATGGTTTGATGGATATGCTTATTACCCGGCTAACTGCCATGTTTCCTGAACTCACAGTAATCATGGTCTATATCGTAAATGTTATCATCACCTTTGGCATTACGGCTTTATTGTTTGCCCTGATATTTAAAGTGTTGCCCGATGCCCGCATAAAGTGGAAACATGTAAGGGCGGGTGCATTTACCACCGCTATTCTTTTTATGCTGGGTAAATTTTTGATTGGTTATTATTTGGGTCATAGCAAACTTTCTTCAACATATGGCACCGCAGGTTCAGTAATTGTTATGCTGCTATGGGTTTACTATTCGGCTATGATATTATATTTTGGAGCTGTATTCACACATGTATTTGCTGCACACAGCGGCTCCCGGATATATCCAAATAATTATGCGGTTTGGGTGCAGGAAATAGAGGTAGAATCTACAAAATCAATTCAACAACAACCCGAAGAAAAAGTGGTGGTTAAAACAACTGATACACCTCCTGCACAATAAACTTTGCACTGGTTGTTCCATCTAAAACAGGTTCTATTATCTTTGCAGCCTTATGGCAAACGAAACAAATAATTTTCAGGAGTTAATCTCCCATTGTAAAGAATACGGCTATATTTTTCAATCGAGCGAAATTTATGATGGCCTGGCGGCTGTATATGACTATGGCCAGAACGGTGCTCAACTAAAAAAGAACATCAGGGATTACTGGTGGAAGAGTATGACACAAATGCACGATAATATTGTGGGTATTGATGCAGCTATTTTTATGCACCCAACTACCTGGAAGGCCAGCGGCCACGTTGATAATTTCAGCGACCCGATGATTGATAACAAGGACAGTAAT
>JANMWP010000208.1:0-4002 GCA_031394065.1 Chitinophagaceae bacterium | reverse complement strand
CTTACTTACCAAAAATAATGCAGTAAAGAAATACAAGTTTTAATACGGGTATCTGAAAAAATCACAAAAATCTTCATCACAACTTAAATTCCGGAATATTACATCCTTCAATACATCTTCATAATCCATCTCTTTTCCATCTACTTTTATTTTCCGGTATATCAATCTTATACCATGACTGTAATCTACCCACCAGTTTATATGCCCGCTGTATAAGGGTTGTATTGGTTTACCGTTTAACTGGTGCCATCCATAAATAGCTTCACGGTTTGGTTTTAAGTCTCTTGAAATTTTAGCAGAGATCACAACGTCTTTTTTTATGCCTGCAATTAAACCTTTTCTGCCTTTTCGCTGGCCTTCAATGATGAGGTGGTGCTGCCACATGGTTACACTGCTGTCTCTGAAGGCATACATAGGTACCGGTTCTAATTTTACAGTTGCCTGTTGATAAATAAGGTCAACCATTTTTCTTGTTGGCAGGAAGCAATGAAAACTGTCAGCAATTTTTTGTGCAGCCATGGGTGTTAATGGTATTCTTGCCCAATCTTCGTCGATACCAATTGAAAGATAATCGGGCGATACATAAAAAACCGCTACATGGATTTTACCGGTGCTGTCGGCTATTTCAGATGTTACCCGAATAAATTTTTTTAAAAAAGATGGAAAATTACCGGATAATATTTCCTGAACAGCAAGCGAATCTCTTTCTTTCCATTTCCAGGAAGCAACTGTTTTGTAAAAATTGCTGCCGGTAATCCGTTGTGTTGCTGTTTGTGGCGTATGCAGTAAAATTTTCCGCTCACTGCTACAGGCTGTAATAAGAAACATAAAAAGTATGACTACAGCATATCTCATCAGTTGGCAGTTAAGTTTAATCAAGTATAAAATCATCATACACCGGTTTACCAAAATAAGTAAAGTATCTTTTTTTATCGAATTTTGTGGCAGAAAACAGAGAAAGGATGAAACCATTTCTTGCAACCTGTTCAGTATGGTAAATTAAGCCACCGGGATTTTCTTTTAAAATAAATTTTATTCTGTTGCTTAAAGCCAGGTGCCTGGTAAATGCAGTATCATAATCTGACGTAAAATTAAAAGTTTCAGACAAGTTACGTTGCATCAGGCGGCTGCGGTACCAGGTGCCGCCGGTAGGGCTTACCAAAGGTTTGCCATTATATATTACAACACTGTCGTTGTAGGCAAGTACAATCAGTTTATTTTTTTTGCTTCCATTAAGCCAGTCAGTTAATTTATTTTTATGTCTTGTTTCTTCGTAACCATAATCGCTGTCTAAAAATGCTATGCTTTCAATATTAGCAGGTATTTTTTCAACTGCATCAAGAAAACCGAAAATAAAACTCCCGCCACCGCTATGGCTGCTCAGTATTATTACCGGATTATATGCTGCAAAAATATTTGTAATGCTGTCAACTATTTTTTTAATCAGGTAAATTGAATCAGGTGTTGATTTTTTCCAGGCAGGCCAGCTTTTTTGTTCGGCCATTGTATAAACAGTTATGTAATTATTTTTCCTGTCAACAGCTCTTACATACCTGGTTTGTGCAGCTATATGCTGAATGTTAAAATGCCAGTCATCGCCTGCTTTGAGTTTTTTCCCTTTTGTCCATTCAATACTGTTGCCATTGGGTAATGCATAAAATACCAGGTAAGTTTTTGCTTTGGAGTTAAACAGTAAGGGGGCATTAATATTGATGATTACATTTTTCCATGCTTTATTTATAGTTAACTCCTGCTCATAAAAAGAACAGGTTTCTTTAAAGCCCTGCAGCAACTGAGCATGACAGGGAAATATGAATGAAGCTGTAAAATAAAACACGATGAATAGCTTAGCACCTGCCGGCAGTACTGACAATAAACAGCGTTTTGTTTTTGTATATATTAATAATGCCGGCATATTAATTTACTTCACAAAGAAATACCGCAGCATAATTTCATGTGCCGAATAGCCGGTTTCAAAAGCACTTACAGGTGTTTTGTAAGCATCAAAGGCATAGTTGATAGAAAATTTATGCATGAGTTTTACACCTGCAAAAAGTGTATAAGACTGTTTGTAATGATAGCTTCCGCCTAAATGAAATAAGTCTTTATGATACAACACCAGGCCTCCTTCAAAATCAAGCGGAGCTTCAGGCTGATAACGGGCCTCAAAATGAGGCTGCAAAACATTTGCTTCGTCAACTTTAAAATCATAACTGGCTGTTGCAGCGTATTGCCTGTACAATCTTCCTTCGGGATTTGAATTTGTTTTTATTAAACCTAATTTAGACTGTATCAATTGTTTTGCTGAAAAACCAATATTTAATGTGTTTGACCGGTAATAAATTCCTGCATTGGCATCTGCTTTTAAAGTAGTGCCCGATGAGGCCAGCAGCGGATCGTTGGGAATGGCACCGGTAATTTTTAATTTATCTATTTTAAACTGAATTAACTGTCCGCCAATACCGATCATCAGCCGTTTGTTGTTATCGTTATCAAATTTTACACTGTAAGAAAGATTCAGTTCTCCGCCGGTACGGCTTGTGGGCCCGGTTTTATCTGAATACAAAATAATGCCAAGGCCGGTTTTCATTTTTGCAAAATAAGTATCGCCAAAAACGATGGCTGTGGTTGGGCCGCCATCAAAGCTTGCCCACTGGCTTCGGTAGGCTGCACCAATTGTTGTAAAACCATTGGCACCAACCGCAGCCGGGTTTGTAAGAAAACTGTGCTGCATATAATTACTTACTTTATACAATTGCTGTGCATTTGTTGTAATGCCGGTAATTGCAGTAAAACAAAAAAGTAGGTATGCTTTTATTTTTATTTTTATTGTTTGCATGAGCTTGAATATTATACTGTAATTGATTATTATCTTAAAATGGTTACGTCTCCTTTCTTTAATACAATGTCATTGTTTAACAATTCGTAATTAATGACATAATAATAAGTGCCATCCGGCAAGGGTTTGTTTTTGTAAGTTCCGTTCCAGTCATTTTTATAATCTGCTGACTCAAATACCTTACTTCCGTAGCGGTTAAAAACCTGTACGCTTGCTTTTTTTAAGCAGTTGCCATTTGTAATAAACCAGGTATCATAAAAGCCATCGTTGTTGGGCGTAAAAGCATTCATTGGTTTTATACAATAAGGCAACACTTCAATGGTAACATTTGATGAATTGCTGCAACCCTGCGTGTTGGTAATTTTTAAATTATAGGTTGTTGTAACCAAAGGTGTAGCAACCGGGTTCAGAATATTTGTTGCACTAAGTCCTGTTGCCGGTGTCCATAAATAAGTGCCTGCACTTCCGCTTCCCTGCAGGGTTACAGACGAGCCGGCAAATATGCTTGAACCCGGGCCAGTACTGACTGTTACAGATGGCCGCACGGTTACAGTAAATGATTTTACATTGGTACAATTACCGGTTCTGGCAGTTACGGTATAGGTTGTAGTTACTGTTGGTGATAAAACCGGATTGGCAATAGCAGAGTTACTTACACCGTTTATTGGCGACCAGGTAAATGTTGTTCCGTTACTGATTGTGTTTGCATTAAAAGAAGCGCCACTGCAAATGCTGGTATCGGCACGTACAGTAAGTGTAACAGTTAACCCAACAGTAACCGTAAATGTTTTTGAAACAGTGCAGGCACCTGTTGTACCCGTTACGGTATAAATTGTTGTTACCGCTGGCGATAATACGGGATTGGCAATACCCGGATTACTTACACCGGCTGTTGGTGACCAACTGTATGTTGTTGCATTGCTTACCGTGTTTGCATTGAAAGAAGAACTAGGGCAGATGGTAGTATCAGCATGAGCGGTCATGGTTAAATTATTGGTAAGCGCAATGGTTACCGGATGAATGGTTACACATCCGGTTTCTTCTACAATAGTTGCCTGGTAATTACCGGCGGGTAAATTGGTTGCTGTTAGCCCGGTTTGAACAGGTGTGGTATTCCAGGTAATGTTTACCGGTTGTACAAGTCCACTGAGCGATAATGTAAC
>JANMWP010000130.1:0-2393 GCA_031394065.1 Chitinophagaceae bacterium | reverse complement strand
TTTACTTTTTATTATTTTTTATACATCATTACCTTACATAAATATGTCCTCCGTCATCTTTTCTGTCATTTTTAAGTAAAACAATATGATTTACAACAGGTATTTAACATCATGACAAAACCATGATAATTCTAAAATCATCTGCGTACAACTTTGTGATTGCAAATGACCAAAACATAAAAAAACGAGGTCAATTTTCTGGATTCACAAATATTTTACATGAAAAAAATCATCCAATCTGCTTTTCTTTTTGCAACAGTTTTTAATGTTGCAACTGCTTTTGCCCAACAAGATTCCCTTTTCCATAAAAACCTGGAAGAGGTTGTAGTAACCGGCCAATACAAACCGCAAACGCTTAAAAAATCGGTATACCAGGTAAGAATCATTAATAACGACCGTATTAAACAAAGTGGCGCCAGCAATGTGCAGCAAGTGCTGAACAGCCAGGTTGGTTTTCGCTTTGCTGCCGACAATACTTTAGGAACAACCGATGTGCAACTGATGGGCATGAGTGGCCGCAATGTAAAAATTTTATTAGATGGCGTGCCCATGATTGACCGTGGCGATACCCGTGAAAGTCTTAACCAGATTGATGTAAATACGATTGAACGTATTGAGATTGTGGAAGGGCCCATGTCGGTATCTTATGGTTCCGATGCATTGGCTGGTGTTATCAATATCATTACAAAAAAGAACAAAAACAACGGCCTTTCGTTAACTGCCAAAGTGCAGGAAGAAACTTCCGGTAAAGAATATCATGCTTTTAATTATAAAGGTGTACACCAGCAAAACCTGACTGTTGATTATAAAAAGAACAACTGGGGTTTTACTGCCGGCGGTTCTCATAACGATATGAATGGTTTTGGCGGCGATGCTTATGGCCGTAACAAAGCTTGGTTACCAAAAGAACAATGGCTTGGCAATGCCAGGATAAGTTATGATAAAGGGCCTTTTAATATTTATTATCGCACTGATCTGTTGCATGAAAATATACTCAGCAAAGGAGCCATTAATTATGGCAACTACAAAGCCATAGATAAGCAATACAGAACCGACCGTTTTACCAACCAGTTGCAGGGTGGCTATACTTTCAGTAAAAACCTGCAGCTGGCTGCTACTGTTGCCTATACTGATTATAAAAGAAGCACCAAAACAACCCGCCATGATTTTGAAAAAAATACCGATGAACTTACAACCGGCGAAGGCGAACAGGATATTTCAAAATTCAACAGTTTTGTTTTTAGAACAACCGTTCAGTACCAGCTGAGCAACAAGGTTTCTTTACAGCCCGGTATTGATATTAATCGTGAAGCAGCAAGCGGGCCAAGGATTTCAAACAATCCGGTCATTACAGATTATGCGGCTTTTGTTTCTGCAGAAGTAAAACTGGGTTCTAAAATCAATATCCGTCCGGGATTGCGTTTTATAAAAAACTCTGTTTACAATGCACCACCAGTAATTCCTTCTATCAATACAAAAATTATTATCAGTAAAAAATTAGATCTGCGTTTTGCATACGCTTATGGTTTCCGCTCACCTGCTTTGCGTGAACTGTATTTTTATTTTGTAGATGCCAACCACAATGTTGTTGGTAATCCAAACCTAAAAGCAGAAAATTCAAACAGTTTTAATGCATCACTAAACTGGAATGCATTACCTAAAAGTACCGGAACATACAGCATTTCATTATCCGGTTTTTACAATGCGTTCAATAACCAGATTGATTTTGCGCTATCCTCTCCCACATCTAACCAGTACACTTATTACAATGTAAACAAAGCAAAAACCGTTGGTGGAACAATAGAAAATAAGTATTCGCACAAAAACCTGGAAAGCTCACTGGGCTTCTCTTATGTGGGTATCTTCCGCAAGCTGTATGATGAAAAAGATTATACCAATGAAACCGGTAAAGATTTTTTATGGAGCCCCGAAGTGAATGCTTCTATCAGCTACAATGTAAATATTATTAAAACCAGGTTCAACCTGTTTTATAAATACAGCGGCAAAAAACCACAACTGGTTACCGGTAAAAATGCTGCCAATCAACCTGCATTGTTAATCGCCGAAACAGATGCTTATCACCTGGCAGATTTTACGGGCACTACAAAAATCAATAAGTACCTATCGGTAAATGCAGGTATAAAAAACATTTTTGATGTTACCAATGTAAATAACAATGCTGCGGTATCAACCAGTGTACACAATGCCGGTTACAATGTTGCCATTGGTTATGGCCGCTCTTATTTTGTAGGCTTAAATTTTCAATGGAATAAAAAATAAAATCATCCCGTACTTATAAAAAATTCAATCATGATACGTTTTCAAGAAATAATTTTACCTGCTTTTGCCATACTTGTTTTCAGCAGTTGCAAAAAAGATACAGACCCTGTTTT
>JANMWP010000127.1:0-7425 GCA_031394065.1 Chitinophagaceae bacterium | reverse complement strand
ACTCAAACCTTCCATCATCGCTTTTTCTCTATCTACATTTATGCTTATTTCCGGACTGTTTAAATCAACATCCATCTGCAGGTTTTCAATACCTTTTATCTGGTTGGTATCCATATAGTGCGACAGATCGTTTGCAACTTTTGCTATGCTTTCAAAATTATCACCCTGTATTTCAATATTCACCGGCGGGTCGGTTGGCGGGCCTCCATCTTCCTGTGCCACTTCAATACTGGCACCGGGTATACCCGTCATCTGCCTGCGTATTTCTTCTTTAAAAGGCAATGTTTTTTTACCATTTCGCTTATCAAATTCAACAAAAGAAATCTGTATGCGGCCCCGGTGAGGCTGTATACTCCGGTTATTATCCCTGGGATTATTTGCACTAACAGCCACATTGGTAATGATACTCTCTACAATACCGCCGGGTTGCGTAGGCAATTCTTTTTCTAAAATTTTTTGTACACGGCCTTCCAGTAAATGGGTAATGCTGTCGGTATATTTAATATCGGTACCAACCGGTAATTTTAAATACACATAAATAAAATTGGGGTCGCCGCTTGGGAAGAAAGTAGATTTGGTTCTGCCGGCACTTATACTCATATATAATATTCCTACTGATAAAATAAATAACCCGAACAATGATGCAAATGCCCAAACCGGTCTCCAGCCAACCAATACCCATTTTAATAATCTTTCGTAGCGGTTCATCAGTGCAGGTAATACCTTTTTTTGAAAGGCATGTATCGCATCATTTAATACATAGGCATTCAGTATCATTAAAAACGCCATCATTAAAAAGAAATTGGCAGTGCCATGATAGCCCGGTATATGCAATAACAAACCTGTCACAGCAAAAATGATAAACCTTTTATTGGTCCAGATTGCTTTCTTAGGTTTTTCGTATTCCTTACCCTCGGGTTTCATAAAGCTTACTGCAAAAACAGGGTTAAAAATAAATGCCACTATTAATGATGCTGCCAACGTGAGTATGAGCATGGTGGGCAAATAAATCATAAACTTACCTATCAACCCTTTCCATAACAATAATGGAAAGAAGGGCGCTAAAGTAGTTGCAGTACCGGCCAGTACCGGAATAAAAACCTCGCCGGCGGCTTCTTTGGCACTTCGGATTATGGGCACTTTGCCATTGTTATAAATACGGTGCGTATTCTCAATGACGACAATCGCATCATCCACAATAATGCCCAGCCCCAGCAATAAAGCAAAAAGTACAATAAAGTTCAGGGTAACTGTTGTGCCTATGATTCCATCGGCCAGCGGCAAAAACATAAAGGCAACAAAAACGCTGAGCGGCACACTTAATGCTACAAAGAACGCATTGGTTACTCCCATAAAAAACATCAGGATAATTAAAACAAGTACAAAACCAATAATGATTGTGTTTACCAGTTCATTAAAAGATGTTTTGGTTGCTTTACTTAAATCGCCGGTAATAACTACCTTTAAATCTTTAGGCAGTTCTTCTTTTACTTTCATTTCTGCCACAATATTTTTTATTTTATCGGCAGCATTAATTAAATTTTCACCGGCACGTTTTACAATATTCAGTGTCACAACATTTTTACCATCCAAACGGGCATAGCTGTCTTTTTCTTTAATGGTATCTTTCAGTTCGGCAATATCCCGTAAATAAACAGTGGCGCCCTGTGCACTGCTTCGTACAACAATATTATAAAGGTTTAGTGCACTGGTAAATTGTCCTTTTACTTTTATCGTCCGCTTCATATCTCCCACTTCCAGCATACCACCGGTAATATCCCTGTTCTCCCGGCTGATGGCATTTTCAATATCCATAAAACTTATCCTTGCCTGGCTCATTTTATAAGGATCTACATTTATCTGAATTTCACGTTCGGGTGCGCCTACAATTTCGGCACGGGTTATTTCTGTAAGCTCTTCAAACTTATCCTGCAATTTATCTGCATACTGTTTCAGTTTTATTCCATCGTAATCGCCACTTACATTTACAAACATGATGGGCATTTCACTAAACGCAAATTCTGCCACGGCGGGTTCCGAGGTTAAATCATTGGGTAAATCTGTTTTTGCTTTATCAATAGCATCTTTAACTTTTTGTTTTGCCAGTTCAGTTTTTACATCCGTATCAAACTCTGTTACAATCAAACTATAATCGGCCTGCGAGGTACTGGTAATTTTTTTAACTTTTGCCCCACTAATACCCTTTAATTGTTTTTCAATTGGCCTTGTTACCAGGTTTTCAATATCTTTTGGTGAGTTACCGGCATACACTGTAACAATCGAAATGGTTGGTACCACAATATCCGGAAACTGCTCTTTGGGCATTGTATTAAACTTCATTACGCCATATGCAGATATCAGTACCGCTATAATGTACACAGCAGTCCGGTTATTTACAGCCCAGCTGGTAGGTCCAAACTGTTTAAATTTTTCTTTTATTCCTTCGATGAAATTCATAAAAATTGTTTTTCGCCCTAACCCCTAAAGGGGAATATGATTGAGATTATGTGTTAATTTTTTTTTGTTCCCGGCATTGAATTACTATTTGGCTTCATTGGCGAACTTGTTCTGTTATTCATTCTTTTTTGTAAAAAGAATGAATAATCACTCTTCTACTGTATTTCTTTATTGAACTTTAATTATGTTTTATAATTAATTCTTTCAAATCTTAAAAAGCTATCAAAATTATTGTACTCCAAAGTTCCCCCTTCAGGGGGCGTAGGGGGTTTTTCCTACAACGTTGTAGCAATCGTTTGTCCCTCATACAAATTTTGAAAACCCTCTGTTACCAATTGATCGCCAGCTTTAAGCCCGGCTTTTATTTCTACACTTTCGCCATACACTTCACCAATAGTTACTACTATTCTATGAGCAGTTGATTTGCCATTTGTGCTTTTTACAAGTACGTAAACGTATTTACCGGTTTCATCAGACTGTACCACATTTACAGGAATTACAATGGCATTGGCAGCCTGGTAATCCAGAATTTTTACCACCGCCGACTGGCTTGGTTTTAAAGTAGCATCATAAGGAATTTTTGCCTCGGCAATAAAACCTCTTTGCAGCGGATCAATCGATTGGCTGATTAACGAAATGACAGAACTGATTTTTCTGTTAGCATCAGGTATTGTTATTTCTACCTGCGACCCTTTATGCATACGTGTTACATAATTTTCGGGCACATTGGTTACCACTTTTAATGAGGAAGTATTTACAATTTTTATTTGAGGACCGGTTGCACCCATTCCGGAAAATGTTTCGCCTACTCTTATAGAAACCACATCGGCAATACCGCTTACATCGCTGTATACATTTGCAGTTTTTAGTTGCTCCTGCAGTGTTTTTATATTTTCGCCAGCGGCTGATAATTGGTTTTCCAAAGCAGTTACATTAGTTTTAGCAGTAATTATCTGTACTTCGGTACCAATGCCCTGATCCCAAAGATTTTTCTGGCGTTGATAAATATTTTTGGCAAAGCCTAATTGTGTTTTTATTCCTTCAAGCTGTTGCGTTGCTGCTGTTACAGCCTGCCGCATAATAGCATCATCGAGCTTTAATAATAACTGTCCTTTTTTTACAAACTGCCCCTGAGATACATATACTGCTTTTACCTGCGCAGGCCCCATACGTGGCGATATGTAAGAAATGTTTTCAGCATCTACCTTGCCCTGCAAATCAATATAGTGTTTAAAATCCTGCGTGGTTACTGCAGCAGTACCCACTAATTTTATTTTTGCCAGATTAGCGGTATTGCTGTCGAGCTTCTCCAGGTCTGCCTGTAATTTTTTAATCTCCGCATCAGTTTTTGTTCTGTCGGCTTTTAGTTTTTCAAGAGCGGTTTTTTTATCATTGATACCTGCCACATCATCTTTTTTGCTGTTGCCGCAGGATGCAATTAAAAATGTGGTAAAAACTGCGATTGAAATTTGTGTTATTTTTTTCATCTGTATATAGTTGGTCTTAATTAATTATAATTTTCCGGTGGCTTTTAAAAAATCAATTTTTGCAATGATGGCATCGGATAATGCCGTGATGTAATTGGTTTGGGCTGTTTTAAGATCTAATTGCGCTGTATTTATTTCTGTGGCAGAGCCCGTACCAATTTCATATTTCTTTTTAGTTTGGCCGTACACTTTTTCGGCCAGTGTCATATTCTTCTTTTGAAAATCCATAGAAGCGATTGCGGCAATGAAATTGTTTTTTGCACTCTCAACCTCGGCATCAATATTTATCTTTAATGCTTCAGTTTGATTTTTTGACTTCTGCAACTCCAGCCTTGCCTTTTGTGTTCTGGCTTTTAAAGCAAAGCCATTAAAGATGGGTACATGCATCTGCAAACCGATATAGGAGGTAGTAAACCAATCTCCTTTACCAAAGAAATCAAACTTATTTCGCTGGGCCTGCTTACTATAATCGCCCACTAAAGAAAAAGAAGGTATCGCACTCAGTTTATATCTTCTCACATTAAGTCCGTTTAACTTATTGGCTATTTCAATAACCTGAAAATCTTTTCGGTCGCTGTATTTATACTGACTGGCTTCCAAAACACCTTCTTTAATTTTGTTATCATCCAGTGTATCGCTAAGTACCAGGCTGTCTTTAAAAGGCATACCCATTAATACTTTCAGGCCAGCATATCCATTTGCTATCATATTATTGGCTTTCAGTTTTTCTGTCTGCAGGTTTGCAAGTTGTACTGCAAGTTTATCAATATCCACTTTTTCGGTAAATCCGTTATCATACATAATCTGTACGTCGTGTTTTAATTTTTCAAGCCTGACAATATTGGCATCCAGCAATTCAATTTGTATTTTACCTGCTACAAGCTGGTAATAAACTTTATGTACGTTTGCTATTATGTTCTCTTCGGTTAACCTGGCAATTTTTTCCTGATAATCAATGGTACCATTACGTGCTTTCAGTGCAATAAAAACCTGTCCGTCAAATACTATCTGGCTAAGCGACACACCTGCATTTGCACTCCACTTTGTTCCGAATTTTTGTGGAGAGAATGTTCCGGCAGGCCCGCCAAAAAAAGCAGCAGGAACCAATGTTGTAGGTATGT
This sequence comes from Chitinophagaceae bacterium, assembly GCA_031394065.1. Classification (GTDB taxonomy): domain Bacteria; phylum Bacteroidota; class Bacteroidia; order Chitinophagales; family Chitinophagaceae; genus Ferruginibacter. The sequence goes on along the minus strand of JANMWP010000127.1, from coordinate 2,360 downwards.
TAAGGTAGTCAGTTACCCCGCCACGGCCATTTATTTGCGGCAGTGCAATGGAAGTAATATCTCTGTTAGTTTGTTTTTGAATCAGGATGTCCAGCAGGGCATTCTTTACCTGTACCGAATTCTGTTTGGCATAATCAGCCGCCTGCTGCACAGTAAATGAATTTAATTTTTGTGCGTTTGCTATATTCAAAGCCAGCAAACATGTTACCAACAAACTATACTTCCTTAATTTTTTCATCACAACTATTTTACTCTTTATTTTTTAATTGTCAGTTTTGCTTTTTGCTCTCTGTATTTAATGATCAGCTTGTAACCCTTTTGCGATACCAGCCCAAAAAGAAAATGCATCAGTATTTCTTCTTCAATTTTAGCCAAACTGTGTTTTAAGCTTTGCTGAAACTCAGGATTAAAGGGAATAAACATGGTTTCTACCCGGTACCGGCATAAAATATCTACTGCTATTTCGGGTCTGTATAACTCTTCCTGTACACCACGTAGCAGGTTTTGTGTACACACATTGTACAGAAATTCATTTTTATGTTTCTTGAATTTGCTGAAAGCGCTGGGATGGTATTTCTGCATATCATGCAATATGGAAGGGTTCATGGTTTTAAACATCTCGGCCATCATTTCCATCACCAGGAAAATTTCATGCACGGCATTTTCAGACCTGCTGATATCTGCATTACAGGCACATTGATTGGTATCAATCACCTCATCCACAACAGCTTCTACCAGTTCGTCTTTATCTTTAAAGTACTGGTAAATGGTTTTTTTGCTCATGCCCAGCTTAGCGGCAATATCATCCATACTTACGCTGCGTATGCCGTATTGCATCACCAGATCGTGTGCCCCTTTTTGTATCCGTTGTTTTGTATCTGTTTCTGTCATAATCAAACACAAAACTACGGAAACTTTTGATGTAACCAAAGTTTCCGTCATTTTTTCCTGCCTTTTGTAACAATTTTTTAATACCCGGTACTATAAACTGATTAAAGGCTCTTTCAGCAATACCTTTTTAAACAATTATCTTTGTTGGGCTAAACTATCAATTATGAAAAAGAGTTTCAACTATAAAAAACTGCTTCAGTATTTTCTGCAGGGATTGCTGATTTTAGGGCCCGTAACTATTACTGCCTATTTTTTGTATTGGGCAGTTTCATCCATCGATAGTTTAATACCCATCTTTTCCTATACAGATGCACAGGGCATTGTGCATGTTAGAAATTATGGAATCGGATTTGTTATTATTATAGCATTTCTGATCCTGATAGGTTATTTCAGTTCTTTTTTTATTACCAGCCGTATTGTAAGTTTTTTTGATAAACTGCTGGAGAAAACCCCGGGCATTAAACATATTTATGCTACCACCCGTGATTTTTTTGAGGCTTTTGCCGGCGAAAATAAAAAGTTTACAAAACATGTACTCGCCAATATAGATGACAATGATGTTTGGCGGTTTGGATTTATTACACGGGCAGATATGGAGGATTTTGGATTGAAGGAATATGTTACGGTTTATGTGCCCATGGCTTATTCCATTGCCGGCAATGTATATGTTATTCCAAAAAACAGAATAAAACTGATTGATAATATCAGCGCATCGCAAACCATGAAGTTTGCTGTAAGTGGCGGCGTTACTGATATTGATGAAGATGAGACAAAAAATAAAAAATAAGCCGTATGTTTAAGTAGCCATTATGAAAAAGATTTTTCATTTTATAATACTTATTTGCCCATTACTTATTGCAAATCTTCCTTCGTACTGCTGGGGATTTTATGCACATCAAAAAATAAATTATTACGCTGTTTTTTTATTACCGCCGGAGATGATGGTATTGTTTAAACCCAATATCAGTTTCCTAAGCGAACATGCCATTGACCCCGATAAAAGAAGATATGCATTGCCTGATGAAGGGCCCAGACACTATATTGATATTGATCATTACGGTACTTATCCGTATGCCGGTTTACCCAGAAAATGGAAAGATGCCGTTGAAAAATTTGGTGAAGATTCTTTAAAGCAGCATGGTATTGTACCCTGGCATGTGCAAACCATGCTCAACCGTTTAACGAAAGCATTTACAGAAAAAAATTACAGCCTCATTATGAAGAATAGTGCCGAGATCGGTCATTATATTTCGGATGCACATGTGCCTTTACATGCCAGCAGTAACCACAACGGGCAGCTTACCAATCAAAAAGGTATTCATGGTTTTTGGGAAAGTCGTGTGCCTGAATTGCTAGCCGAAAAAGAATTTGATTTTTTTATAGGGAAGGCCGATTATATACAAAGCCCCGGCGATTTTATCTGGAAACGGGTTTTGGAAAGTGCCAAAGCCGCTGATACAGTTTTATCT
>JANMWP010000109.1:0-5412 GCA_031394065.1 Chitinophagaceae bacterium | reverse complement strand
TGTTATCAGTATCAATACAGCCAACAAAAATTCGTGGGTACCGGTTTTCGACAACGTTGGTAATATTGCTGCATTGATAAATGCCAATGGCAATATCCTTGGCACGGTAAATACCTCCTTGTACACCAAAACAGGCCCATGCCGGGAAGATCCCAGTCACCGCTTATACCTCAACCGCAATATTACCATTACACCACAAAACCAACCTGTATCCGGTAATGTAAGTGTACGGCTGTATATTTTAAAAGCAGAACTTGATTCTTTAAAGACTGCTGTGAATTCTCAGAGTCAACCAAGTGGCGTTCCATCTATTAATGAAGTGGATGTTTTTAAAAATAATAATGCCTGCGTTACCACCGGTGGTAATACGGCTTTGCCCCTTACTGCAACCAATGGCACTTATAATTCCGATTATTATCTACAGATCAGCATCAGTAGTTTTTCAAGTTTTTATTTTGCCAATAAACTTTTAACGGCCATTCTTCCTGTAAAAATTAAAACCTTTACCGGTAAGCACAGTGGAAATGTACATGAATTAAAATGGGAGGCTGATTGTTTTGAAACTGTAGTTTTTTATATAGAAAGAAGTGATGATGGTATCCATTTTAATTCCATTGGAAATATCATAGCTCAGCAAATGGATTGCAGTAAACCATTTTACTTTACTGATAAAAATATTTTACCCGGCAATAATTTTTACCGCCTGCATATTACGGAACCCAATGGAGCAATAAGCTATTCTGCTGTAGTTTTGTTAAACAGCAACAGTATGCTAAATCTCCGGCTGGTAAATAATCCGTTGAAGAATGCTGATCTGGATCTGGAAATATTTACTGAAACTAATACACCTATTGAATTTATTTGCACAGATGTTACCGGACGTATTATCCTGCACAGGAAGGTGAATGTTTCAAAAGGAACTAACCAAATTGTTTTTGATATCGGGAATGTGTCAAAGGGAATTTATTGGATTTATGCAGTGGGCAAGACCGGTAAATCGAATATCATTAAGTTTATGAAATAACTACTGGCATTGATGCTTTATGCCTTTTTTCCGACGTGACGAAAATCTAATTTAAATTTACTTCAATCTCTTTATTGTAAGCAGTATCTAACCATTTGTGCATTGCCTTTGCAGATAACCAGTATTTAAATAACCTGTTGCTTAAAACCATATTAATGCCAAATGAATAAAGCCAGGAAGGAATGAAATTTATAATCCGGTAAATTCTTGCTTCTGTTTTCAGCCGCTTATGAATTTCGCGGTAAAAGTTTGTAAACATTTTTTCACTGAAGTTATTTTGTTGTACAGCCCGTTGCAAAAATTTTGCTGCAACATATCCCGATATCATCCCCATTCCAATTCCTTCGCCGGATGTTGGGCAAATCAATGAAGCTGCATCTCCTATCAATAACCAACCATCTCCGTTAACTTTTCGGGAGCTGCCCGATAAAGGAAGTCCCCAACCTTTTACCGTTTCCAGGGCGGCTGCATTTTTAAACCGTTCGGAAAATAAAGGATCGGTTTTAATAAAATTTTCCAGTTCCTGCCTTACATTGATATTTTTTTTTGCGATGTAATTACTCGCCATGCCGTACCCAACATTGGCTTTGCCATCCGGCAACGGAAATATCCAGAAATAAGACAAGGGTAGTTTAGGAGGAAAATAAACTTCCAGCAGGTTACCGGGATGTAAGCCATCAACCCCTTTCCAGTATTGCCTTACAGCGCCTACATAATGTTTGCGATCAATCTTTCGTTCGCCCAGGTGTTTTAATACAACTGAATGATCACCATCTGCACCAATTAAAAAATCGGTTTCAATTTGTATATTACGGGTTGCGTTTTTCCCTTCCAGTATCCAGCCATTTTCAAGCCTGCTTATTTTTTCTATATGGGTGCCTAAATGTATATTGGCAATGGCGGGGTTTATCTTACTTACTAAAAGGTTATCAAAATCACTTCTTTTGCTTACAAAGAATATGGGTTTGTTTGCAAGCAGATTCTTATTTTCTTTCCTGATTACATCAACTTTTCTGCCACCCGGCAAAATAAACCGAATTCCTAGTGAAGGTGAAAAAGCTTTTTTATTGCCCATCAGGTCTTTTTCAACAATGGCCGGGTCAATATGATTTAATACCCTTATTGCATTAAGGTCTATTCCATCGCCGCAAATTTTATCACGTGGAAAAACAGCAGCATCAACAATAACATGCTTAATCCCCATTTTACATAAAAAAATACTGGCTGTGGCTCCTGTCGGCCCTGCGCCTACAATACAAATAGTTGTTTTTATCTTTTCGGGGTTCATAATTAATTATTGCTGTAGTCTAAATTATGCTGGCCTGTTCTAAAAAACCAATGTCAAAATCAAATATAATTAAATTAGCAGTCTTTAACCCGGTTGCCTGGTCTCAGCGGGCAATGTCATTCTTCCGGTAGCATTAAAAATTGCTACCTACATTTGTAGTCAGCTTTATGACTAAAAAAAGAAAATTCATTACGATACTGGTACTGGGTATGATAACGGCGATAGGCCCATTCTCCATAGATATGTACCTGCCTGCATTTGCAGATATTGCCGCCGACCTGCATACAACAGTGGGTCATTTATCGCTTTCATTGTCCAGCTTTTTTATTGGTATCTCTTTAGGGCAGTTTATTTATGGCCCGCTGCTTGACAGGTTTGGCAGAAAAAAACCATTGTTTGCAGGCCTTTTCATTTACCTGCTTGCATCGGCTTTATGTGCACTTGTACAAAGCGCCGATATGCTGATTGCATTGCGCTTTTTGCAGGCATTGGGTGGATGCGCCGGCATGGTAGCATCAAGAGCGATGGTACGTGATCTTTTTTCGGTAGAAGATAATGCAAAAGTATTTTCCATGCTGATGCTTGTGGTAGGTATCTCTCCCATTATTGCTCCTACACTGGGAGGTATTGTTACGGTTGAATTTGGTTGGCACTATATTTTTGTTATACTTGCGGTGATGGCACTTATGATTATGCTGGCCATTCATTTTGGTTTGCCCGAAAGCAAGCAGGCCGATCCGGATTATTCTTTAAAACCTGCAGCCATCATCAAAAACTTTGGGGTGGTACTGAAGGAGCCCCAATTTTACACCTATGCTTTTACCGGTGCCACAGCAGCAGCAGGTTTGTATGCTTATATAGCCGGTTCACCTGCGGTTTTTCTGGAGATTTTTAAAGTGTCGGAAAAACAATACGGACTCATCTTTGCATTGGTGGCCGGCGGACTTATACTGGCTACGCAGATAAACAGGTTGCTGCTGCGTACATATAAAAGTGAGCAGGTTATACCGGTTGCTTTATTTGTTCAAAGCCTGGCAGGCATCAGTCTTTTTGCGGGCTCACTAACGGGTTGGATTGGCCTCACCGGCACCATAGTGCTGTTGCTTGTATACCTCAGTTGCCAGGGCTTCACTTTTCCAAATTCATCGGCATTATCAATGGCACCGTTTTCAAAAAATGCAGGAAGTGCATCTGCCTTAATGGGTGCTGTGCAAATGGGTTTGGGCGCACTTAGTTCGGGCCTTGTAAGTATGTTCAGCAACGGTACAGCCCTGCCCATGACGGGTATCATGGCCTGCTGCGCCATCTGCAGTTTTATCATTGTGCATATTGGCAGCCGGATAATCCGTTACAAGGCATCAAAGGCATTGGTGGCCGAAGAAGCGGTTGATATGATCTGTAATTATTAAAAGACTTTTATTTTTTTTTGCTGTGGAAAGCATACTAAACCTGTTAACTGATTTCAGACCCTGCAAATTGCCGGTTTCAGTTTGTGTTACATGAACCAGGGCGGAGAAACTATTCATGCAGTTATAAAAAAATGAAAATTATTTATTTGGCTTTCCGGCTATTGATTGCTCAACCAAATTCATAAAATCACCCATTTTGCCATCATCCATCTATCGGGCAACCACAACCAGGTCATGCTCATTATCAACAACAATGTAATTACCGCCAAAGCCCAGGGCAAAATAAATATCAGCCGAAACGTCTTTCCACTTTTTAGTGGTATTCATCTACCACATGTAGCCATAATCTTTATTGGCGGTTGATGACTGGTGAACACTGTTTATCCATTTTGTGGATACCAATTGCTGGTTTTTCCATTTCCCATTTCTTAAAAACAACAAACCAAACCTGGCCTGGTCTGCAGCACTTATAAAAATACCGCCGCCAAGATGCCCACCGCCACTTACCGATTGCATCATGATGCCATCGATATTTACAAATGAATTATCGTACCCGTACCAACGCCAGGTGGTGGATGCGCCAATAGGATCCATGATTTTTTCTTTAAGCACAACCGGCAATGGTTTACGCCAAACCTGTAATAAAGAATAAGCCAGCAGGTTAACCCGTACATCATTGTATTTAAACACAGTACCCGGCTCATTTAATTTCCTGTTTTTCCAGTCATCAATATTGTCCTCTTTTGGCGGCCGGTCGGCCCAATCGCTTACGCCAAAAAGCGTTCCGCTCCAGTCAGACGACTGGTTTAATAAATTGTCCCAGGTAATTTTTGAATTGTGCTCACCATCATAAGTACCATCCCACACATAATTAATTACATTATCAGTTACATTTTTTATCAACCCATTGTCTATTGCCAGGCCTGCAGTGGTGCTTAAAAAACTTTTTGTTGCGCTAAAGGTCATATCAACCCGGTTTATGTCGCCCCATTGTGCTGCTATGTAACCATTTTTTATGATGAGACCTGCTGGACCACCTCTTTCTTTTGTTGGCCCTATAATTTTAAAGCCCGGTTCGTTGCTGTATGCTTTTGTAATGGCGATACGTAAATCTTTATCAACTTTATTTTCATTGGTTATTGCAAAATTAACCGCACTGTCAAGCAACAGTTTATTCATCTTAAGCTCTTCGGCTGGTTTAGCCTGCCAGGTTGCGCCAGGAAAATATAATGTTTGGGCATTTAAAAAGAAACAGTGCAGTAGTAAAATGGTGAAAACTGTGAAGGATTTATTTACCATGTTTTTATTTTATTAATTGGTGAAAATTAAAATGGCAAAACACATAAGCCGGTTTGTGAAAAAACCGCAGCAATAACCAAATATACTTACTTTGAATTGAACTGCTTTGGCCACGGGTGTTTGGATAAGAACAACATCTGCGAAAAATTTTGACTTTTATCTTTTGTAACTGAAAAATACAATGTACTTTCATGGTAAGAAACATAAACTACTTAAACCCTGATAATATGAATCGGATAAAAACAAACCCGCTTTTCAATATTTTTTTTGCCTGCATTATTTTGGCGTTTATGATAAATGGCTTAGAAGCCTGCTCAAAAAAATCAACCGCCTCAAAATCTACTACGGCATTAACCAGTGAACCCGCCATGAAAGAACCTCCACCGCCAGTG
>JANMWP010000041.1:0-1707 GCA_031394065.1 Chitinophagaceae bacterium | reverse complement strand
CGTGAATAATTTTCGCCGTTGTTGGTGTTCGTGCCGATGGGATAAGCAGCGTTGACAATCACCAACAACACAGCACGCTCTTTTATTATAAAACTACCTCATCTGCATTTTCAATCTTTTTCGTGAGTTAAAAACTCCCATTCCGTTTTATTTAATTCATATAAAGATGCAGATGAGTAACGATATTGCTCCGGTAATTTACTTATACCAGCCACTACCGGGTTATTATGAAGGTAATTTAATTTTTGCTGAAATACTTTTTCTGTAATTAATTCAATACTTAATGCATTTCTTTCCCAAAACTGGTAATTCCTGTCTTTGGTTTTTACTTTAAACTGATTGAGAAATTCCGGATGATGTATCTGCAAATCCTTTTTTATTTTTTGTGCAGTGTATTTTAAAAAATCTCTTTGTACATCAGCAGCTTTAATACCTGCCTGCATTTGCCATATCAGGTGTAAATGATTTTCCATAATGACGAATGCATACAGTATGATTCGTTTTTCCTGTACTAAAAAGCGCAGGCTGTCCATTACAATGTCTTTATACTTATCCGGCTTCAGGAGTTTCTTCCACTCCAGGTTTGTGGCAGTGAAAAATTGAGGGTATTCTGTTATTAGGTTGGGCATATCTTAAAAAATGGTTGCGTTAAGATATTTATTTTTTAACACACTGCTGGTTGTTGGTGATTGCTTTGCTGCTATACCTGCCGCACGAACACCAACAACGGCGGTTGGTTACGGGCTGGGGTAGGAACACCAACAACGGCGAAGGTTGGAAACCAGACGCAGGCGGTGGAGCTGGCTGCGGCGGTAAGAAAAGCACGGTTACAATGCTGTTTGCGTTTCATAACTCCCCGATACAATCGGGGCAGAACTGAAGAGGCATCAAGTGATCCCGTAATCTTTACGTTTTTATTTTAAACATTGGGGAAGGGAACACTTGCGCCAGTGGGGGATTTTTTGGTTTATGATTTTTTAAAACCGCAAATATCTTGTTGCATTCATCCTTAGTTCCAATCTAAATTCATCAAACTGTTTATCTGTTGTTGTAAGAATTGCAGGCGAACCGCTAAGTAAATGATGTGCATATTCCAAATGAAAGTTTACCAATTTGTTTGTAAATGGCAAGTTGTAATTGATGCCTAATTTAATAGCTTGCTCTGTTGCTGATGCTGTGGGGTTTGAAAGTTTTACTAAGTCGTAACGAACAAAAGGAACAAGGTCGCCAAATTGTTTTTTGTCAAATACTTGAAATTGTAATTGTCCATAACCACCTGCAACATTTAATTTTTCAGCTGAATACCTTGAATAAATTGCTTCGTATTCAAAGGTGTAAAAATGTTTTCCTACGGTGTTTGTATAATCTACATTATTCTCAAAAGTTAGTTTGCTGCCTGTTGCTGCTGTGCTTCCGATAGTTTTATTATTAATCCCCGATGCAAGTGCAAAACTTTTATTCGTTATGTTTCTTGTATGGTCTATTGCTAAACCGATATTTAATTTTTGGCTGCTATTGGTTGTTGGTTGTAGAATGAATTGAGTAATTTTTACTGCAACCGCATTCCAAAATTGAAAACTTGGATTATCCTGATTAAGTGAACCTCTATTGTCTTGCAATGATGCTTGTAAGAATGTTTTTTTATTTACTTGTGATTGAACCTGAAAGCCCCACTGTGTACCAAAACTATTAGTTGAACCATGTTCC
>JANMWP010000031.1:0-3151 GCA_031394065.1 Chitinophagaceae bacterium | reverse complement strand
CCCATTCTTATTGACTTACCCATTCTGCGTAAAATACCCGGAGGAATTTGTGTGTAAGATGGTTCAATGGCCAATAGTTTTTTATCAACAACTTCATTTATCAAATCAATATTTGCCTGCAACAAATTTTGCTGTGCCGATATGCAATATGTTTTGTGGATATACAGCATGAGCTCAGGCTTTAGAAAAAATTAAGGATGAACAATTACCGCCAAAGCCAAACGAATTACTCATGACATGATTTACCGGCATCTTTTTATAAGACAGAACCGGCGATAAACCGGTTGCAACAATTGAATTTTTGAAATGCAGGTTTGCATACACTTCCTGATTTATCAAACTTAAAATACTGTACACCGCTTCAATAGCACCGGCTGCACCCAGCGTGTGGCCTATATTTCCTTTGGTAGATGCAAATGCAGGAGGATTATCAAACAAACGAATCATAGCTTTACTTTCAACCTGGTCATTATTTTCGGTACCGGTACCATGTGCATTTATAAAATCAATTTTATCTGCCCTAAGATTTGCAACCTGCAATGCGCCTTGCATAGCAAGAAAGGGCCCATCACCTTCATCAGATAATGAAGAGGGATGGTAGGCATCGTTGGTATTGCAATAGCCGGTCAATTCGGCATAAACTTTTCTGCCTTTTATATCTTCTTCTTTTTCTAAAATTAAAAAAGCAGCACCTTCTCCTAAATTCAATCCTTTTCTTCTTTCATCAAACGGTGTGCATATTTCGTTTGATAAAATATGCAGCGCATTAAAACCATTTATGGTAAATTTTGCAAGACTATCGGTGCCGCCAACAATGGCTCTTTTTGCATAACCATTTTTCATAAGCATGGCGCCATACATAATGGCATTGGCAGATGAAGAACATGCTGTGTTGATGGTATTGATGATACCGTTTATTTTAAAATGCTTTTGCAGAAAAAGATTTACAGAAGCACAATCGTAAGAGCCTAGATAATCTGACCCATCTGTTTTTTTATTGGCATCGTTGTACAGCTCATCGGTTAAACACATGCCACCAACGGTGTTGGCGCCAATCAATGCGGTATCGAAAGATTGAATTTCTTCTGCAGAGATTCCGCAATCAGCAGTGGCTTCATTTAATGCATACAACGCCAGCAGGCTTGTACGGGTAACACCCGGTTCTGTTACCTGTAATGTTTTTTGAAGCTCTTCGTTACTGATCTGTACCTGGCCAAAAGGCAAAAGGCCGGCATATTTTGACGGGAAGAGATCGAGTTTGTATTGAATGCCGCAGGTTGCAGCTTTAAGTGCTTCGTGATTTTCTGCTACAGAATTTCCGATAGCACTTACTACGCCCATACCGGTTATGAAAATTCTGCTCAATATAGTTGGGGTGTCAGCCTGAGCTTGTCGAAGGCGGGTTTGGTCAAATACTGCTTTGATGATTGCACCGTCTTCGACAAGCTCAGACTGACAGCTTTTTTATTTTTAAAAATTATTTTGTACGATGCTCCTCAATATAAGCAGCCATGGTATTAATATTTGTAAGAATCTTGCGGCCTTCTTTAGGGTCTTTAATATCAATGCCGTATTCTCTGCCCAATAAAACTATCAGTTCTATAGAATCGATCGAATCAAGGCCCAGGCCTTCGCCGAATAATGGATCTTCATCCTTAATATCTTCGGGCTTTACTGAGATAAGATTCAGGAATTCGATGATCTGCTTTTTAAGCTGCTCTTTTAATGCTGCTGTTTCCATAATTATTTTAAATCAAATTTTTTCTTTTCAATCCGTACAAGGTTATCAATTGTATTGCAAAGCTGATGCCCAGTAAAGGTATTATATTTAAGATAACATCTTTCAGTTTTCCTCCTTCCAAAAATAAACCATAATAGGCTTCCAAACACCAATGCAGTGGCGATAGCTTCATTACAAACTGAAAAGATTGGGGCATGGCAAAACTGGGAACCAGCAAACCGCCAACAGCAGCCATCAATACAATGGATACTGCACCAATACCATTTGCCTGTTCCTGTGTTTTTGCAAACACACCAATCATAATGGCATAGCTTACAGCACACCAGCCGCAGATGAGTGTAACAATTAAAACGCCCATAATATCGGCCGGTAAATTTAGTTTAGGCAAACCCATTAATGGAAAAAGCCAGATACCCATGGAAAAAACAACCGTTGCCTGAATAAAAGTTATAAATAAATACGAAAGCTGTTTGGAAATTAATGCAACAAGATAATTGGTTGGCAATGTTTTTAAACGCACAAAACTGCCATTCAGTTTTTCACGAACCACACTGCCGCCCAAAGAAATTACAATGAAGAACATGGCAAAGACAGTCCAGGCGGGCACATTGTGTTGCGATGCATTTGGGATATTGCGACTGCCATCTCTCGAAACCGGTATTTCAACAATTCCAATCTGGCTGTTGATCAGATCTTTTTCCAGTGAATCGGGTAAGGCTGTTTCATTAAGGGCGAAATAGAGACTTTTTAAAACTTCTTTATTTTGTACCACCTGCAAGGCACTGCGTAAAGCACCATTTATAGAATGACGGAATGATTCCTGTAAAACAGGATGATATAATAATGTGATCGGTTGAATTTGTCCGGTATCGGTTGCAATTACTTTACCTGTTTGCATACCAAAATTCTTCAACGCTTTTTTTGCAGTTGCATCAGCTTTCAATTTTAATTTCTGTGTAAAGTCGGCCGGAATGATGATGGCGATAACAGCATCTTTTGCATGCATTCTGTCAGAAATTTCTTTGTCGGTTACATTTGGCGTAACCTGTTTTAAACTGAACATACCCACTTTTTCAATAGCGGTTTGCATCTGTCTGCCTGCTTCACCGGTATCCCTGTTGCAGATAAGCATGGGTACCGTATTGGTGTTCAGCATTTCGAAGGTACTGTTCTGTACTGCTGTAATAACAACTGCCAGCACAATTGGCATTACAAACATAAATACCAGTCCCAACCGGTCCCGGGTAAGAATGCGCATGTCTTTTAATATGGTGCTCCAGAGTTTAAACATTATGAGTTTCTGTACGATTTGCCGGTTAAATTAATAAACAAACCTTCCAGTCCGTCTTCTTTATGATCTATCATCAGCTGATTCAGTGTGTCGTGTGCAATTATTTTTCCATCATCAAT
>JANMWP010000022.1:0-3348 GCA_031394065.1 Chitinophagaceae bacterium | reverse complement strand
CCTCAAACTGCCGACTTACACTTATTCCGTTTTCATCTACCAAAGTAATGATGTGTTTTCCCGGCGATGGATTTAATCCAATCTGGTGAAAATTTTGTGTGGTGCCAACAAACTCATCATCAAGGCTCCAGAAAATTTTTGCACCGGCACGGCGATGGGCCGCAGTAAAAACTGTTTTGCCACGTTCGCCGTTTATTTCAAGCGGCACATAAATTTTTGCATCGGGTTGCGGATAAATTATTTCTATCAGCTTGCCGGTTTCAGCAAAAGCACAACCGGGCTTAAAGGGTGGCAGTGGTATATAATCTATGTTGCGTTGCTTGTAATAAAACTCCATGGCAGGCGATAAGATGAACCAGCTTTTATGCTGCATGTTGGAAGGCGTTTCGCATGCTTCGGTAACACGAAAACTTCCTGTTGCATCAAGATGAATTAATTTGTGATAAGGACAAAGTGCCACCTTGATTGCGTTGGGTGGCATAAATAATGTATCTACATCGGGGCAATCAATATTTGCCCGGTAGCCACTTTGCCTGCACACAGGTACAAAAGAAAAATTGTATTTGGGTTTTTCAAACCATTTATTATTTGGTAACAAACGAAAAATATCAAAAAGAATTGGCGCAGCCGTTTGTATACCAACCAGGCCCGGCCTTCCTTCGCCATCGGTATTGCCAACCCAAACCGCCACCACATTTTTTGGCGTTAAGCCAATAGCCCAGCCATCTCTAAAACCAAAGCTAGTACCGGTTTTCCACGCAATTTTTTGTGAGGATGAAAACTGCTGCCACAGGCCTTCTTCGCCGGGCCGCATTACATCCTGCATGGCCTGAAAGGCGAACCAAATGGAAGTTGCATCAAGGGGAATTACCCGTTTCTCGTTTCTTGTTGATTGAAACGAAGCAATGTAGTTCGGTTGATGAAAATCATTTGCATCCAGCTTGCCATAATTTTTTGTTTGATGGTTTAATGTACGTGCCATGGATGCATACACACCTGCAATATCCCACATGGTTACTTCACAACCTCCAAGTATTAAACTCAACCCATAAAAATCTGCATTGTTGTTTAAAGTGGTTATACCTGTTTGTTGCAAGGTTTCATAAAAGCGTTGATATTTATATTGCTGCAGCATTTTAACTGCCGGCACATTTAAACTTCGTGATAAAGCCCTGTTTGCAGGAACTGCACCGTCGTAACTCAAATCAAAATTCTTTGGTGCATAGCTTCCTATTTGTGTTGGTATATCCGGTATGATTGAATTAGGTAAAATCAAACCATCACTTAACATGGATGCATATAAAATGGGTTTTAATGCACTACCCGGACTGCGTGGTGCTGCTATCACATCCACATCAGCTTCCATTTCTTTATTGTTTGCATCTTTTATATTACCAACATAGGCCATTGTATTTCCGGTTTCCACATCAAGCACCAATGCACAAACATTGTTAATACCATTGCCTTTTAAAACAGCCTGATGTTGCTGTATTATCAGGCTTACATTTTTCTGAAGATTGCCATCCAATGTTGTTTTAATTTTTGTTTCCTGTTTCCAGATTTTGTTATCGTTAATAAACCGTTGTAAAAGATGCGATGCATTTTGTGGTAAACGCAAAGGTTCATCTGGTAAGGGTTCCAGCTTGGCGAGTTCTGAGCTTGCTTTATCAATTTTTCCTGCCTGCAGTAATTTATCAAGCAGTGTATTTCGTTTTTTCAACAATACATTCCTGTTTTTGCCGGGATGAACCAATGCAGGTGCATTGGGCAAAACTGCAAGGGCTGCCATTTCGCCCCAACTTAATTTATCGGCGCTGCGGCCATAGTAACGCCATGCTGCGGCATCAAGCCCAACAATGTTGCTGCCAAAGGGAGCATTACTTGCGTAGAGCGCAAGGATATTTTTTTTAGAATAAGATAATTCCAACCGCACAGCAAGAATGCTTTCTTTTATTTTGTTCCAGATACTTCTTTTATCATTCCGTTTCGAAAGCCTGATAACCTGCATGCTGATGGTGCTGCCGCCCTGTACAACACCTTTTTTTTTTATATTTTTGATGATGGCTCTTCCGATCGCAACCGGATCAATACCGGGGTGTTTAAAAAAACGTTTGTCTTCAAAAGTTGTGATGCAGTCAATAAATTTTTGCGGCACATTTTTGTTGTAAGGAAAACGCCATTGCCCATCGGCAGCAATGGTGGCGTTTAATAAATTACCGTCTTTATCTTCAATAACATAACAGGTTGGTGCATGAAATAATTTTGATGGAAGGGAGAAGTAAAACCAAATGAATAGCCCCAGCAAAACAAGCAGTTTAATTTTTGTTGTGGTGTGAAGAGCAAGAATTTTTGACAAGATATTTTTCATTTACCATTCTATCGTCCCTAACGGGACTTAATGAAATTGTTATTTTTTTCTACCAATCTTATATCCCTAACGGGATAATTGCACGAATAGAAAGACCTCCCTGTTTTGTTTGTGTTCTGCCAATCTATCATCCCTGACGGGATTGACCGAAATTATAATTATCATTTTCTACCAATCTTATACCCCTAACGGGATAATTTTAGGTGCCCAAAAACTTCTAGGTAATGCCGTAGGCATTTGAGATTGGTAGAAAGCAGCATCGCCTGAAACCCAAGTCCCGTAGGGACGACAGGTGCTTAATCTTCCAAATCTTTGAAAATATAACGCTCATCATATTCAACTTCAAAAGCGTTTAAAAATTCTTTATACTCCTCTACAAAAGTTTTTTTCTTATGATGTTCTTTCTGGTTTTTCACGTATTCAATTAGTTTTGGTAATTGAGATTTGCCGTATGAAAAAGCACCATAGCTTTCCTGCCATTGGAATTTTCCTGCCACAAATCTGCTGTCATTAATCCATTTTGATGAGCTGCCTTTTATATCCTGCATTAAGTCTGATAAGGATTGTGTTGGCCTCATGCCAATTACAATATGTAAATGGTCGGGCATTCCGTTTATAATAATCATTTTGTGTTTATGTTGTTGCACAATGCCCGTAATGTATTCATAAAGCCTGTCTTTCCATGAATTTTGTATCAGCGATCTTCTGTTTTGAACAGCAAAAATTAAATGTAGATGAATTTGTGTGTAGGTGTTTGGCATTGAGTGCAATTTTAATAAAACATAATTAATGCTCAATAAAGGGATGTCGTAAAAGTGAGTGACACAACGATGCTTAATCACTACTGTCCCGTTAACATTCAGAATAAAACACCCTGATTGCTAACGATCTTGGTTTCTTCCTTTGTAAATAATTCTTTGATGTTACATTTTTCAAACAAGCCGATACTTAGTATCTGTAATATTTGATTGAATGACGCA
>JANMWP010000662.1:0-2021 GCA_031394065.1 Chitinophagaceae bacterium | reverse complement strand
GCGGCTCTTGGCCGGATAAGGGAAAATGAAATCATAAATGAAACCATGAACTGGACCGAGGAAACCAGTAACAGTGCATACGGACAAAGCAAATACCTGGCCGAAATGCAGGTGTGGCGTGGTATTGGAGAGGGCCTGAATGCCGTGATGATAAACCCGGTAATTATTTTGGGAGCTGGTGACTGGAATGGTGGTTCATCGCAGATTTTTAAAACGGCGTACGATGAATTTCCCTGGTACACAAATGGCAGCACCGGGTTTGTAGATGTGCATGATGTAACGAAGGCGATGGTAGCATTAATGAACAGCTATATTGTTGCGGAACGCTTTATCATAAGTGCCGAAAACAGAACTTATGCCGATGTGTTTAATTTAATTGCAAAAGCATTCGGCAAAAAACCACCTTATAAAAAAGTAACCCCTACGCTGGCAAAAATTGTTTGGAGGCTGGAAGCAATAAAAAGTTTTTTTACTGGTAAAGCTCCACTTGTAACTAAAGAAACAACATCCACCGCATTGGCAAAAGTTAATTTTGACAACAGTAAACTAAAAAAATTCTTACCCGGTTTTACTTACCGTAAAATTGAAGATACCGTTACCGAAACCTGTGCAGCATTACAACAAAATATTAACAGCAGGTAATTTACTTTCGCATGATAAGTGCATCTTAGATGCTTAAAAAACAGGAAATGAAGAAAAGTGTACTCTTTTTATTAATTGCTTTTAGTTCCATAGCTGCTTTCGCTCAATCGGGTTATACCATCAGCGGAAAAATTATTGATGAAGCTACCAAACAACCTTTAGAGGGTGCATCGGTTTTTGCCGAAAATACAACCATTGGCACAGCAACAAACGACCGCGGAGGATTTAATTTAAGATTGCCCAACGGTGGTTACAGCATAGTGGTAACTTTTACCGGGTATCAAACAGAAACAAAAAGAGTAACAGCGGGCGATGCCGGAAATAATGAAATTGTAATCGAGATAAAGAAAAAAGAAAAATCACTGGAAGAGTTTGTTGTAAAGTCTACCAGCGAAGTGACAGATGGGCTTGAAAAATATGGCGAATTCTTTTTGGAAAATTTTATTGGCAAAACTGACAATGCCAGACAATGCTATATTAAAAACAAGGATGTACTTAAGTTTTTTTATTACCGCCGAAGCAAACGTTTGAAAATTATTGCAACAGCGCCGCTTGAAATTGTAAATGATGCCCTGGGATATACTGTGAAATATGAACTGGATTCATTTGTTCATGAGTACAATACACAGGTAAGTCTTTACACGGGCTATCCGTTGTTTCAGGAAATGCAATCAAACAATCCAGCTCAGATTGATAAATGGAATGCAGCACGTAAAACAGCCTACAATGGCTCTATCCTTCATTTTATGCGAAGCATGTATCAGAAAAAATTAAAAGAAGAGGGTTTTGAAATTCAGTTTATCGTAAAAAATAATGATAAAGAATCTGCCATACCATTAAAAAACTTTTACGGGGCGATGAATTACAGTATGGATGACAGCAGTAAAACAGTAGATATTCTGCCAAGACAAAAAGAGGTAGCTGTTATCTACAAAAAAGAAATTCCTTCAGATTTATACCTTGCGGCAAATACAGATGCATCAGCAAAGTTTCAACTTTCCATGCTTTCATTTTTGCCAGATGAATCTTTAAATATTGAGCAGAACGGATTTTATTTTGAGCAGAACGATATTACCATAAACGGCTATTGGGCCTGGGAAAAAGTAGCCGATATGCTTCCTTACGATTTTAATTTTAAGGGAAAAGAAATACCTGCAGTAAAAGAAGAACTATCATCAACTCAAACTGTTGATCCGGTAAAACCTGCAACAGAACTGAACCCCGGGGCCAATACATTCTTAATCAATGTTACCTGGAAGGTGGAAGAAAGCAGGGTGATAGACGGTAACAATATATTTTACTATAAAAGAAATGGTCAGGAGAACAGCGTTAACTTTGATAATGATTTCTATAAATTTAATACAGATAATACCGGTATC
>JANMWP010000651.1:0-1851 GCA_031394065.1 Chitinophagaceae bacterium | reverse complement strand
CTAAACCTAAAACTTTAAACTTATGACAGATTTAAATCAAAGTCTTGACCAGACAAAAGATGCACTTAACCTGGAAGACAAGGACATGAAAAAGCTTCCGCAAATGCTTAACGTTCTTACCATTTTAACCTACATCGGATGCGGTTTAGGCGTATTATTTATTTTATTAGGATTTTTAGGCGTTGGCCTTTTGAGCTCACTGACTTCAAAATCAGTTCAAGGTGCTGAAATTGCCAGTACGGTATCAAAGTATGCCACTATTTCGCTTGTTTTAAGTTTAGTGGGAATTGCACTTTGTTTTTTTGGGGCAATGAAAATGCGTAATCTTCAAAAAGTTGGATTTTACCTTTATGTAGCCGGGCAACTGGTACCCATAATATTTACATTTGCCACTGCCGGAGTTTCTTTTGGTGTTATGGGAGTTATTATTCCACTGGTTTTCATAATTCTTTACGCAACACAATTAAAATTCTTAAAATAGAAATAGTTTAATACCACAATCCCGTCAAGCCTTAAACCTGACGGGATTTTTATTTTTCCTGAGCCAGTTTTTTAAATACTTCTCCCATATAATTAATAATATCTTCGGCAATCATCGCTTCCTGGGAAAATTTATTGGCAGCAAAATCTCCCGCCAAACCATGTATGTAAACGCCCAGTAAAGCAGATTCAACCGGGCTGTAACCTTGTGCCAGCAAGCCTGTAATGATACCGGTTAACACATCGCCGCTGCCGCCTTTTGCCATACCGGCATTGCCTGTACTGTTGAAATAATTTTTACCTTCAGGCGTACTGATAAAACTATAATGTCCTTTTAAAATTATAATGATGTTATGTTCTTTAGATTTTGTTTGAGCAAGTTTCAATCTTTCAAAATCATTTTCGGTTTTACCAAACAGCCTTTCAAATTCTTTAGGGTGTGGCGTTAATATGGAATGTGGTGGAATGGCTTTTAATAATTCTTTGTTTTGGGCAATGATGTTTAATGCATCGGCATCAATTACCATGGGAGCATTAACTTTTTCAAAAATCCCGGCTAATAATTTTTTATGAGATGAATGAATACCAATGCCGGGGCCAATACCAACTGCAGTGAATTTTTCAATTCCGGCTACAGATAAAAGATAATCTTCACCGGTAACATAACACATTGCTTCAGGCACTGTTGATTGCAAAATATTATAACCGCATTTTGGGATAAAGGAAGTTAGTTTACCGGCTCCGCTTCTTAAACAGGCAAGCGATGATAAAACGGCAGCACCCATCATACCATAAGACCCACAAATTAAAGCAGCATGCCCATAGGTTCCTTTGTGTGCAAATTTTGACCGGGGTTTATAAATGGCTTTGATCATTGTTTCTTGTATCCATTCAAAATCGGCAGCTTCGGTTTCTTCAAATGCAGGCTGCAGGCCTATATGCAGCAGGTGTACTTCGCCACAATACTCTTCATTTTCGGGTAACAGAAAAGCCAGTTTATGGTTTTGAAAAGAGAGGGTGATGGATGCATGGATAACAGCATTTCCTTTTGAACTTTTATCAGCATACAATCCAGATGGCAGGTCTACAGAAACAACAGTACTGTTTAATTGGTTGATATGATTTACCAATGCCTTGCTTATTCCTTGTAATGGTTTATTGAGGCCGGTACCAAACAGGGCATCAATAATAATATCGGTATCGTTTATTGCCGGAAAAAATTCAGGCGATTGTATAAAATGAATATCAGTTGTTATCAGATGCAACCTTTCTAGGTTGGTTTGAAAATCATCACTGCCAATATTCCCAAACTCAAGTATGTAAACGGTAGCACTGCAATTATTTTGAATAAGCAACCTTGCAATTGCTAAT
>JANMWP010000611.1:0-2507 GCA_031394065.1 Chitinophagaceae bacterium | reverse complement strand
CCAGGCAGGAACCGGTAGTTTAACCAGCACAAAAATTTATGGTTCATTGGCCTATCATCAAATGCTTGGATTAAGCAGTTTGCTTTCAGCAGGTTTTAATATTGGCTGGGCAAACAAGCATATAAATGAATCTAAATTAAAATTTCCAGATCAGTTTGATGGAAAGTTTTTCTATAATAAATTACCAACCAGTGTTTCCTTTTCCAATAATTATGTAAGTTATCTGGATATGCATGCAGGTATGAATTATGCCTATTTCCCTGATGAAAACGTGTACATCAATGCTGGTTATTCCATTCAGCATGTAAACAGGCCTAAGGAAACTTTTTTTGCCGATAATACTACCAATGGCCGCATACCCATGAGGCATACGGGTTTCGTTAATGCCATTTTAAAATTAAACGACCGGGTTATTGTAAATCCCAATGCCTATTTCTCAACACAGGCAAAAGCTACCGAACTGGTTTTTGGTATCAATGCCAATTATAACCTTTCGCAATTTGGAGAACAGCAGTTGCTTGCCGGTGTTTATTATCGTTTGGGCGATGCCATTGTGCCGATGGTTGGTTTTGAAACGGCTAAAATTCAGTTTACTTTCAGCTATGATGTAACCTTATCTGGCCTCAGCAAATACAATGGATACCGCGGCGCCAGCGAATTCAGTATCATTAAAAAAGGATTTTATCCCGAAAATGTTGACCGGGCTTCTCTTTGTCCGAAGTTTTAAACTTTGGCAAAGTTCCAAACTTTGCCAAAGTTGTTTGCATCCCATTTCAGATTTTATCACCTCACTATTTTATACGATTTTTGCACAAATAAAATTACATGCAAACAGAAGCTGCGTCAATGAGTAACGCATTGCATCACATAGATTCGTTTAAAAAAATTACAGGCGATGCCTGGGTATTTGTTGATGAGGAAAGTTTGAATAACTATGCACACGATGAAACAGAGAACCTCCATTTTCTGCCGGATATTGTAATAAAACCCAGAACGGCAAAGGAGATCAGCGGGATCATGATTATTTGCAATGCACATAAAATACCGGTTACCCCACGTGGCGCCGGTACCGGTTTAAGCGGTGGCGCTTTGCCACATTTGGGAGGTGTTTTACTGTCAATGGAACGGATGAATTCAATTATTGAAATTGATGAACGAAACCTGCAGGTAACTACCGAACCCGGTGTTATTACCGAAGTGCTGCAAAATGCTGTTAAAGAAAAAGGATTGTTTTATCCACCCGATCCAAGCAGCAGGGGCAGCTGTTTTATTGGAGGCAATATTGCCGAGAACAGCGGCGGCCCCAAAGCAGTAAAATACGGTGTGGTAAAAGATTATGTGCTGAATCTGGAAATTGTTTTGCCTACCGGCGAAATTATATGGACCGGTGCAAATGTGTTAAAAAATTCAACCGGTTATAATTTAACACAATTAATTGTGGGCAGTGAAGGAACTTTAGCAATAGTTACAAAGATTGTTTTAAAACTACTGCCATATCCAAAATACGATTTGCTGATGTTGGTTCCGTTTAATTCGCTGGAGAAAGCAGGAGAGGCAGTGAGCGCTATTTTTCGTGCAGGTTTTACACCCAGTGCAATGGAACTGGTTGAAATAAATGCCTTAAAAATTGTAAGCAAATTTGTAGACAGTACGGCGGTACCGGTTACCGATGATATGGAAGCCCATCTGATTATAGAAGTGGATGGAAACCACCTGGAAACCTTGATGAGTGAAATGGAAGCCATTGCAGAATTATTGCTTCAGTTTGATTGCGGCGATGCATTTTTTGCAGACGATGCCCAACAGAAAGCTGTGTTGTGGAAATTACGCCGTCGTGTTGCAGAAGCAGTAAAGATTGATGGATATACCATTGAAGAAGATACAGTGGTACCGAGAGCCGAACTACCTGCTTTGATTCGTGGCGTAAAAGCTTTGGGAAAGGAGTATAATTTTGATGTGGTTTGTTATGGACATGCCGGCGATGGAAACCTGCATATACGGATTAAAAAGCCGGGCAGTATTTACAGCCTAAACAATCCGGATGTAATACCGGCCTTACAGGCTTTGTTTAAACTGGTAAAATCATTGGGCGGCACCATTAGTGGAGAGCATGGTATTGGATTGATACAGAAACCCTATATGGATATTGTTTTTGATGAGGCCGGATTGCAATTGATGCGGGGGATAAAAAAAGTATTTGACCCGAATAATATTTTAAACAGCGGTAAAATTTTCAACATGGCCTGACATGGTCAGACAATTTTTTACAAGGTCTGATGACCTCGTCTGAACTTGTAAAAAATCTTAAAAAAAATAAAAAAGTACAAATGAAAAAAGTTGTAATTGTTTTAGCATTGATTAGCGGTTTTTACACTGTTCAGGCTCAAAAGGAAGAAAAGGCTGGCGATGAAAAAAAAGGTGGGTTTAAAAAAGAGAATATGTTTGTTGGTGGAAATGTAAACCTGGGATTTTCCAATTCAAGCACAGTTTTAGGTTTAAGCCCTTAT
>JANMWP010000561.1:0-2124 GCA_031394065.1 Chitinophagaceae bacterium | reverse complement strand
AAGCAAGCAAATAACTACGGATGCATGTAAAATGTAAAATTTATCAGCAGCAATGGGATGATTGATTAGATGTGCATTAATTTGTGCCTCATCGACAATTAAAGTAAGGTGAATACCAGCTGTGGCAGTGGTTAAATATTCAGCGGCTCCTTTCACTGCTTCCAGCGGAGCAAAATCGCCACCCATCATGTCCAGTCCTATATTCATTTAATTGCTTTTAGTTTACGAAGTTTCAAAAAAACTGGTTATGACAATGCTGTTAAAAGATTGAGTTAGTACGCCTGCGGCGTATTTTATTGGAACGCAGATTTTTATGATGATTATGATAAGTTATGATTTATCGGCGAAAATCATATTTATCATAAAAATCTGCGTTCCAAATAAGCACTGCAAGTGCTTAACTTAGTGCCTTGGTGCCTTTTCCACAGTATACTGCGGAGTGGCTAACTCCTTTCGCAGCGAAGCTGAGAAAAAAACCTTCTTGTTATCAAAAGAGCTTAATTTTTTAAAACAGAGCTTACAGACTTTCTTTAAATGCAAAATTCTAAGTCTAAAACCCGTGTTAACGAATTTCCGACTTAGAATTGATACTTTGAAAAATATTATGCTTTCAGCGGAGCTTTCTCTGCTACTAATTTTCCTTTGTAGAATAATTTTCCTTCGCTTACATGGGCACGATGGCGTACATGTGTTTCGCCGGTTGTTTTATCAACACTCAAAGTTGGCTCACTTGCCTTATAATGTGTTCTTCTTTTTGCACTGCGTTGTTGTGAGTGGCGCCTTTTTGGATTTGGCATATCGCTTAGTTTTTAATTTTTAATGATTATTTTTTACTTCTTTCTTTTTTTACTTTTTTAAACTGCTCCAGACCTTTCCACAACTGGTTGGCATTGGTTTGTTCTTCTTTTACTTCCATGGCCTTTAGTTTCTCCAGCACTTCTTTGTTGCATTGGGGGCCGCCCATTTCTTCGGGGCTGCACATTTTCTGCAGCGGAAAACTCAGAAGTACAAATTCATATATCCAGTTGCCAACATCAATATGGCTTTCGGTTCTGGCGATATATTGCACATCCGGGTCTTCTTCCTGGGCATTCATTTCATCGGGGTTTTCAACCAGTTTAAGCAACATGTTAAACTCATCCCAGATGTCCATGGCCAGCGGATTTCCGCACCGGTCGCAGGTAATATCTGCTTTACCGCCAATTTCAAACTTAAGCAGCATAAAACTGCTTTTTTTATCAAGCTGAAGCTTTATGTTTGCCTGGCAGTTGGTAAAATCAGGATTACCTTTTTCAACAAAGAACTTATCGTTCACTACGTAGTTAAACTCATGAACTCCCTGCTTTAACCCTACAAATGCAATCTCAAATGTCCGTTTACTCGCCATACGTATGGTTTAAAGGACGGCAAAGGTAAGGTAATATTTGCAATTTTTAAGTTGAAAAATAGATTTTATACCCTTTACAGCTATTGATTACTTTTAGGGCCGATATGAAAATGAAGAAAAGGCTGGTTTTTACACTTGTTTTAGTAGTAATTGCTGTTGCTGTACATGTTTATTCAAATGATTCCACACGTGTGGAAAACCAGTATGCTACGGGTATTTACCCCGTTTTTAGCCGCCTGTTGCGCTATTGTTTTGGCTGGCTTCCTTTTAGTATTGGAGATGTTTTTTACGGGATGGTTGTTTTGTGGTTGATATGGAAAATAGTGGCCCCCCTACCCCCCCGAAGGGGGGACAAGGAGAAGATATTAGCGAAGATTAAAAGGAAATTTGCGCCCCGGAATTTAGTCAGCGTATTTTTTAAGGTATTGAGAGCTGTATTGGTCATCTATATACTTTTCAACCTGTTCTGGGGTATTAATTACAACAGGGTTGGTATTGCAAACCAACTACAATTAAAAATGGAAAAGTATACACCCGATGATCTAAAAATGATAAACGGCCTGTTGGTTGAAAAGGTAAATGCAGCAAAAATGGTATTGGTAAACAATCATGTTGCTTATCCAAATAACCGGCAATTATTTACAAAAGTGCAGCAGGCTTATCAAAAGGCCGAAACTGTTTACCCGTTTTTAAAATACCAGCCGGTTTCTTTAAAACCATCGGTATGGAGCTGGGTT
>JANMWP010000541.1:0-5667 GCA_031394065.1 Chitinophagaceae bacterium | reverse complement strand
TACTGGTGGAAGAGTATGACACAAATGCACGATAATATTGTGGGTATTGATGCAGCTATTTTTATGCACCCAACTACCTGGAAGGCCAGCGGCCACGTTGATAATTTCAGCGACCCGATGATTGATAACAAGGACAGTAATAAAAGGTATAGGGTTGACCATTTGATTGAAGGCTTTGCAGATGAGCAGTTGGCAGTTGGAAATAAGCAGTTGGCAGAAGAACTTCTGACTTCTATGGATTTGCTTTTAGCTAAGAATGATTATGCAGGCATTAAAAAATTAATCGAAGACAATAAAATAAAATGTGCTATCAGCAAAACCTGCAACTGGACAGATGTTCGTGAATTTAATTTAATGTTCAGCACGCAGATAGGCAGCGTTGCCGAAGAAAGCGATACCATTTATTTACGCCCCGAAACTGCACAGGGAATTTTTGTAAATTTTTTAAACGTGCAAAAAACCGGTAGGATGAAAATTCCTTTTGGTATTGCACAAACCGGTAAAGCTTTCCGCAATGAGATTGTTGCAAGACAATTTATTTTTAGAATGAGAGAATTTGAACAAATGGAAATGCAGTTCTTTATCCGTCCCGGCACACAAATGGAATGGTATAAATTCTGGTCGGAAGAAAGAATAAAATGGCATGAGAGTTTAGGTATTCCTGCGGAGAAATTGCGTTTTCATGATCACGTAAAGCTGGCGCATTACGCCGATGCCGCTATGGATATTGAATTTGAATTTCCTTTTGGCTGGAAAGAACTGGAAGGCATACATAGCCGTACTGATTTTGATTTGAAGCAGCACCAGGAATTCAGCAAAAAGAAAATTCAGTATTTTGATAATGACCTGAACGAAGAAGGTAAACCATTTGGTAACTACACGCCGTTTGTTGTTGAAACTTCTGTAGGATTGGATCGTTTATTTCTTACCATCATCAGTCTGGCTTATGCCGAAGAAAAATGGCTGAAAGAAGATGGAACCGAAGACAGCCGTGTGGTTTTAAAAATTCCTGCAAAGATTGCTCCTACCAAACTGGCCATACTTCCTTTATTAAAAAAAGACGGGTTACCGGAAATTGCCAAAGAGTTGATGAATGATTGTAAGAACAGTTTTATGTGTTTTTATGAAGAGAAAGATGCGATTGGTAAAAGATATAGGCGTATGGATGCCATCGGTACACCTTTTTGTGTAACTATTGATCATCAAACCAAAGAAGACAATACGGTTACCATCCGGTACCGGGATACAATGGTTCAGGAAAGGATTGCGTTGAGTGAGGTGAAGAAGTTTGTGATGGAAAAAATCAATTAACGCTGCTTCTCTTTTATTAGGCTAATAATATTTACCAGCAATACACCAATTGCCGCTCCCAAAACGAGGAGTGTTACAAGATGAATTGGCCTGATACATTCAGACCCCTTTAACCTGAAGTAACTCATCGTCATTAAAAATATTGCAAAGGCCGGCATTATCAGTTTTCGCTTGTTATTATTCATTTTTATTTTTTACATTTAAACGATGTCTTCATAATAGGGTATCTCATCATGGCTCACCGTTTCCTTCTGATGCCAATAAGCCAGTGTAACCACATGCCCATTGGGTGTTTTAAGCAATCTTCCAAAAATAGCATTGATGGTATTGAATGTATAATCTGTTACGCCAACAGTGAATGTTTCATAAGTAATGACAGGCAAAGGTTCTGGAGGCGGAGGTACTTCTTCACCATCTGCAACTTTAATAACCGGTGCAGCAGCAACTTTTGGTGGCGGAGATGGAACAACCACAACTGTAAACTTATTATACTCCAGTAATTTTTTCAGAAAGTCAACTCTTTCAGGTGATACATTCTTTTCCACGATGCCGCATTTAACGCCATCCAGTTCTTCAAATTCGTGATTTTTATTTATGGCCATTTAAAAAAGTTTAGAGGTTTAGAAGTTTAGAAGTTTAGAAGTTTAGAGTTAGAAGATTGCTCCACTAAAACCCTAAACTTCTCAACTCCTAAACCAATTTTTGTATGTAATCATATATCCAGCTCAACAATCCAACTAAAATAATACCGGCGGCACAAATTGTTAACCCCAGTTTTGCCGAAAAATCAATTTTTATTTTTTCACCGGGCTGATCGTTTTTCTCCATAAATACAGCACGTATAACCCGTAAATAATAATACAAAGAGATGATCATGTTGAGTGCAGCAATGATGATAAATAAATAACTTCCTTTAGATGCACCCGCAGTTAATAAAAATAATTTACCAAAAAAACCGGCTGTGGGCGGAATACCGGCCAGCGAAAATAAAGCCAGTGCCAGCACCCAGCTTAAAAAAGGATTGCTTTGATAAAGACCTTTGTAATCATCAATATTCTCCCGGTTGGTTTGCGATGAAATAGCCGCCGCCACACCAAATGCAGCCAGGTTTGAAAACACATAGATCAGAATAAAATACACAACAGCGGTAGTGCCTTCAATGGAATTGCTGCTGATACCCAGTAAAATAAAACCAACCTGTGCAATGGAAGAAAAGGCAAGAAATCGTTTAATATTCTGTTGCCGCAAGGCAAACAGGTTGCCAATGATCATAGTTGCAATGGATAAGATCATCACCATATTATACCATAGCCCGTGCATGGGCTGAAAAACTTTGTACAATGTTGCCATAAAAATAAAAGCAACTGCGCCTTTTGAAATAACTGATAGAAAAGAAGTAACTGCCATAGGTGATCCTTCATAAACATCTGCGGTCCATAAATGAAAGGGCACAATGGATAATTTAAAGGCAAAGGCCGAAAATAAAAAGACCAGTGCCAGTATCTGTAACGGGCTGCCATCAAGGTGCAGCGGAATTTCTGCAAAACTGATGGTACCGGTTGCACCATATATTAATGAAATGCCAAACAATAAAATACCCGAAGAGAAAGCCGAAGATAAAATCATTTTCATAGCTGCTTCGGAAGATCTTTTTTTATCGAGATCGAAATTGGCCAAAGCTGCAACCGGTATGGTTGCCAGTTCCAGTGCTAAAAAGAACATCAGCAAATTTCCGCTGGAAATCAGGAAAAACATACCCAGCAATGCAGAAAGCATCAGCATAAAAAACTCCGGCATGTGTTCCGATTTTTTTAACCAATCTGCAAACAATAAAGAAATGAGGTAAACACCCAGACTTAAAATATTTTTTTGCAGCACAATCATGTTTGTAGTGATATACATCCCATCAAACAAACTGCCTTCGGTATTAAAAAAGAAGCCGGTTATAAAATTGAGCAATAATAAAACCTGTATCAGCAATAAAAGGGTTTCATTTTTTAACCCCTTGCCTAATTTAATAAACAGGAGCAGAAAAATAATACCGGTTATTACCAGTTCAGGTTTCATCAATGTGAGCATTTCATTCATTCAATTCATTATTTTGGTATTGCCAGTTTTTGCATAATCACTTCTGCTCCCGGGCTTACCAGGTCATTTAGCCAGAATGGTGCTGCACCAATTGCAATAATTCCGGCTATTAAAATCAATGCAGCCAGTTTTTCATTCCAGCTTGCATCCGTTAAATATTCAAATCCTTCTTTTAACGGACCCATGACTGTTTTTGTAACTGCACGTAAAATATAAACTGCTGTTACAACAATTGAAAGACAGGCCAGTATGGTTGCTACCCTGCTGAATGTGTCGGGGTGTTGCCAGGAACCCATGAACACCGTCATCTCGGCAACAAAACCACTAAGGCCCGGTAAACCCAGCGAACACAAACCAACAATAAATAATACGGTGCCGATGAAAGGCATTCTTTTTAATAAGCCGCTCATTTCACTCACCTGCCTGGTATGTGTACGTTCGTATATCATGCCGATAACAGCAAAGAAAAGAGCCGTCATCAAACCATGCGAAACCATTTGCATTACTGCACCGGTCATAGATGTTTTGGTGAGCATGCCAATGCCCAGCAAGACAAATCCACAGTGACTGACGGATGAATAAGCATTGATGTATTTCAGATCCTTCTGCATCATAGTAGCAAAAGCGCCATATAAAATGGCGATGACAGAAAGTACAATAATAATTGTAGCATATTCTTTTGCACCTTCGGGCATTATATACGTTGCCACACGCAAACAACCATAGCCACCAAGCTTCATGGAGATACCTGCCAGAAACATAGAACCCGCTGTTGGTGCCGATGAGTGACCATCCGGCACCCATGTATGAAAAGGAAACAAAGCCGTAAACACACCAAAACCAACAAACAATAAAGGGAAGCAGATCATTTGTGTTTGCAACGGTATATTCAGCGATGCCAGTTTCATCATATCAAAACTGTGCTCTTTTCCTGAAAAATAAATCCCGAGTAATCCAACCAGTACCAGGGCAGAGCCACCCATTAACATCAGGGCAAGTTTGTTTGCTGCATATTCTTTTTTGCCACTGCCCCAAATGCCAATAAGTAAATATTTTGGTATAACTGCAATCTCTAAAAAGAAAAATAAAATAAACAGATCAAGCGATATAAAAAAACCATAAGCACCCATGCTTAATAAGATGAGGAGGAAATAAAATTCTTTAGTCATTTTAGTAACATTCCAGGAAACCAGCACACCGGCAATTACAACAAATGCAGTTAATAAAATCATGGCAACAGAAATACCATCAACGCCCAGATGAAAACTGATATGCCATGCCGGAAACCAGTTGTATTGCGTTTCAAACAACATTTGTGCTGTATTGCCTTCCATTCTCTGTTCACGAAAAAGAAACAGCAAAACAAAAGCCAATATAAACTGTGCTATTGCGCCAACCAATGATATCCATTTAACAAGGTTGGCGTTCCGCATCAGCAAAACAGCTACCGCAGTTAGTAATGGCAATAATATCAATAACGATAAATTCATGCTCTTTTAAAATTCAATTATCTACTTCCACCAATAAATAAACAATAAAGCCAGGCCAATAATACTTACCAAAAAGTAAATAGCATATTGCTGCACTTTACCTGATTGAAATCCTTTTATTATTTCTGAAATATCTTTTGTGCCGTTACCGGTCGCATTCACCAAACCATCCACAACATGTTTATCAAACCAGGCTGCCGGTCTTCCTATTAAATTAAAAATTATTTTTTGGGTGATGAACAGATAAATTTCATCAATATAAAATTTATGATAAGCCGCTTTATACAATCCGCTTAATGAAGCAGCAATCCTGTCAGGCTTATCACTTTGTTTTTTATACATCCACATGGCAATAAAAATACCTGCCAGTCCCAATGCAACAGGTGCTAATGAAAACTGCAAATCAAATGTAGTTTCCAATTTTGTTCCATCGGAGCTTACGTAATGTCCAAAAGGAATAAACCCGACAATAGCTGCACCAATGGCTAACAGCACCAATGGCAACATCATTGCAAAACCACCTTCGCCTTTAACCTCACCCCAACCCCTCTCCAAAGGAGAGGGGCTTTTACGACCCCAAAAGATTGAAAAGTATAAACGGAACATATAAAAAGCTGTTAAGCCTGATGTGATTAACGCTATCCAGTAAATGGTTTTACTATGATGATGAGCAGCTAATAAAATTTCCTCTTTACTAAAGAATCCTGCAAACGGAGGAACTCCGGAAATGGCCAAACAGGCAATTAAAAAAGTGATATGCGTAATGGGCAGATATTTT
>JANMWP010000518.1:0-10945 GCA_031394065.1 Chitinophagaceae bacterium | reverse complement strand
AACTGGTTAGAGTGGAATGAGACTTCTTCTCAGGGTACTTTTATCACTTATCCTGAAAGGGAAAGTGTTCCTGAAAATATTAAGGAGCAACTGATTGTGGAATTGTATTCTAAGTAGTAACGGGATGGGCTGAATAAAGCTCAGCTGTACAAGAGTGCGACGCCAATGAAGCTGAATAAAATTACTTCAGTTCGGTACAAAAAATTTTTAAACAATAAAACAACAAAATACAAATGGGAATTTTAAATTTTGTTAAGCCAGATAAAATCGTTCTTCAGAAAGCAACCGAGTTTGAAGCCATCTTCGAATTCCGTCCGCTGGAACCAGGTTATGGTGTAACTATCGGTAACTCGCTGCGCAGGGTGTTACTGAACTCTTTGGAGGGTTATGCTATCATCGGTATTAATATTGCCGGTGCTGATCATGAGTTTGCTACCTTAAAAGGTATTACTGAAGACGTTACTGAAATAATCTTAAACCTGAAACAGGTTCGTATTAAAAAGAAAGTTGAGCATGAAGTAAACGTGGAAAAAGTTACACTTTCCATTAAAAATAAAACTGAGTTTACTGCCGGTATGATTGGCGAGGCTTCTCCTACTTTTGAAGTAATGAATCCTGAATTGCTGATTTGTACTATGGACAGCAGTGCAAAACTGGATATTGAAATCACCATTGGTAAAGGCCGTGGTTATGTTCCTGCAGAAGAGAACAAAGAAAAGAATTCTCATTTTGGATATATTCCTGTAGATGCTATTTACACGCCGATTAAGAATGTAAAATATGCAATTGAAAATACCCGTGTGGAGCAACGTACCGATTTTGAAAAATTAATCATGGAAGTTGTTACTGATGGTACTATTCATCCGGAAGATGCTGTAAAGCAGGCCAGCCGTATTTTAATACAGCACCTGATGATCATCACTGATGAGAATATTACTTTCGATACCAAAGAAGATAAGAAAGAAGACCTGGTTGATGAACAAACTTTACAATTACGTAAAGTGTTGAAGACTCCATTAGAAGACCTGGATCTTTCTGTACGTGCCTTCAATTGCTTAAAAGCTGCCAAGATCAATTCATTAAGCGAACTGGTACAGTACGAGCAGGAAGACCTGATGAAATTCAGAAACTTTGGTCAAAAATCTTTAAGTGAAATTGAACAGGTTTTGCACGAAAGAGGTTTGAGCTTTGGAATGGATTTGAGTAAGTTGAAATTAGACGACGAGTAAAAATCCCCTCCGCCCCCTGAAGGGGGAACTTGGAGAATTTATAAATAAGTAGTCTGTAATTCCTGACACGGTACAGACGAATTAACCCTTCGACTTCGCTCAGGATTTTAAGCGGAAGAGAAATAAAATAAAATGTCATGCGTCACGGAAAAAAAGGAAATAAACTGAGCAGAACGGCTTCTCACAGAAAAGCCCTGTTCATGAACTTAGGTTGCCAGCTAATTACGTACAAAAGGATTACTACAACCCTGGCTAAAGCAAAAGCTTTACGTGCTTACATCGAGCCATTGATCACCAAAACAAAAAATACATCCAGCAAAGAAGCTATCATGCACAATCATCGTATTGTGTTTAGTTACCTGAATGATAAAGCTGCAGTTAAAGAATTATTTACTGTTGTGGCACCAAAGGTTGCTGCCCGTCCGGGTGGTTACACCCGTATTATTAAGTTAGGTGCCAGAACCGGTGATAATGCTGAAATAGCGATGATTGAACTGGTTGACTTTAATGAAATCTATGGTAAAGGCGTTGCCGAAGCTGCTGAGCCAGCTAAGAAAACACGTCGTGCTGGTGGTGCTAAAAAGAAAGCTGCTGATGCTGAAGTTGAAACTACAACTGAAGCTGCTGCTGAAGAAACAACTGATACAGCAACTGAAGAAAAAGCATAGCTCGACTTCGCTCACTATATTTGAAACTAACAGTTTATATAAAGGCTCCGATATTTTTATCGGAGCTTTTTTATTGTCTGAACGGAGATTTGGGTGGATTAAAAGGATGTTGTGGATTGCAGAAGAATTTGACTTCAAATCCTTTTAATCATCTAATCCACCCAAATCCCCGCTCAAACAAAAAGTAAAATGTGAAAAATTTTATTTGTTCATTTTGAAGTGGAATTACTTTCTTTGCAAAACCTTTATAAATTAATGTCTCTTACTCAAACAACCCCAGCCATTTTAATTTTAGCCGACGGCACTGTATTTAGCGGTACTGCTTTTGGTAAAATTGGTACTGCCACAGGCGAAATATGTTTTAATACCGGCATGACGGGTTACCAGGAAGTTTTTACAGACCCCAGTTATTATGGACAGGTTTTGATCATGAACAATGTACACATTGGTAACTACGGTGTAAAAGCTGCGGATGTTGAAAGTGACAGCGTAAAAGTTAAAGCTGTTATTGGCCGCAACCTGGAGGAAAAGTACAGCCGCTTTATGGCTGATGCTTCTTTGCAGGAATATTTTGAAGCACAGGGCGTGGTGGCCATTGATGGTATTGATACCCGTGCATTGGTTGCACATATACGTACGCAGGGTGCGATGAATTGCATTATCTCTTCGGAGATTACTGATTTAGCAGAACTGCAAAAACTATTGAAAGAAGTGCCTTCAATGGATGGACTGGAGCTGGCATCAACGGTTAGTACCAAAGAATCTTATTTTTTGGGTGATGAGAAAAGTGATCTGCGTATTGCGGTGCTTGATTTTGGTATCAAGAAAAATATATTGACCTGCCTGGTGGAAAGAGGAGCTTATGTAAAAGTGCATAATGCAAAAACAAGTTTTGAAGAACTGGAACAATTTAAACCACATGGTTATTTTATCAGCAATGGCCCCGGCGATCCTGCACCTATGGATTATGCCGTAAAAACAGTTAAACAAATTTTAGCAGCCGATAAGCCGTTGTTTGGCATTTGCCTGGGGCACCAATTACTGGCGCTGGCCAACGATATTCCTACTTTTAAAATGCATCATGGACATCGTGGATTAAACCACCCGGTAAAAAATATCATCAGCGGTAAATGCGAAATTACTACACAAAATCATGGTTTTGGAGTAGATCCCAAAGCGGTAAGGGCAAATGCCAATATTGAAATTACACACGTTAATTTAAATGACGACAGTATTGAAGGCATCCGCATAAAAGATAAAAAAGCTTTCTCGGTACAGTATCATCCCGAAGCTACACCGGGGCCGCACGACAGCAGGTATTTGTTTGATGAATTTATTTCTCTTATAAACACGAATTAAGACGAATTACTCGAATTCATTTTTAATTAGTGTAATTCGTATTAATTCGTGAAATTAGCACTATGAAAATCGCAATCATCAACGGACCTAATTTAAATCTGCTTGGCAAACGGGAAGTGGATATTTACGGCGCAGAAACTTTTGATACTTACCTTAAAACCCTGCAGGGTAAATATGCCAGCTTCGAAATTTCCTATTTTCAAAGCAATGTAGAAGGAGAATTGATTAACGAAATTCAGCGGGTGGGTTTTAGTTATGATGGAATTATTTTTAACCCAGGCGGCTATACACATACATCAGTAGCCATTGGCGATGCGGTTGCAGCCGTTACCACGCCGGTAATAGAAGTACATATCTCCAATATTTTTGGCAGGGAAGATTTCAGGAAACTGTCTCATGTTTCAGGTAAAGCAAAAGGCGTTATCAGTGGGTTGGGATTAAAGGGGTATGAACTGGCAGTTCAATTTTTTATAAAATGATTCGTAGTAATAAAGCGTAGCCTGTATCTTCTTTTGGATTATCTGCAATACTAACAATGTGCAATCCTGATGTTGACCAGACTTTAAACAGATCGCCTTTTTTGTGCTTAATCATTTCTTTATCAAGCTGCGGTAGCATAACGCCTTGTATAAACCAGCCTAAGTCTCCGCCCTTTGCACCAGATTCGTAATCGGCACTATAAATACTTGCCTGTGCAGCAAATGTGCTTGTCCCTGAATTTATTTTGCCTATAATTTCATCAGCCTTGGTTTCAGCAAAGCCTTTGTCAAAAATGGATGTATCTATCAGTATATGTTTGATATGATAAAAAGTGTTGGGTGCCTTTACCAATATTTTTACCAGTATATTTTCTTTTTTAAACGGGCCGTATGTTTTACCAACTTTGCCATGATAAGCAAGGCTGTCGGCCTTACCCATGAATTGCTTTGTGCTTACCACAGTTACCGTATCTATAAAATATTTTTTCTTCAATATATATTTTACAAAACCAATGGGGTTTTGGGTTGTGTCCAGAATTTTTTTTATCTGCGCAAGGGTTTGGCTTTTTACAGAGAGTATAAAACCGGTAAAAAAGAAAATACAAAGAAGTTTTTTCACATTAAAAATTTGAAGGACAAAGGTATGTTTTAATAAAGAAGACAGCTGTTTGAAAAGCTGTCTTCATAAAATATTAACGATTTAGGGGGGTCACTTTAAAGCATACAGTATTTTTACTTCAAAGCGTAATTTTAGCTTTCTGTAATCAACACCGTTGTCATTACTGCTATATCCACTTGATTGTGAAATAGAATTTGAGTAAAGGGCATTTTCACCTCTAAGCCGTAAATTGCCGGTAAGTACATCCGAACTTACAGATTCTTCAGGTTCCGTAATTGTTATTGCTGGACCTACCTGTTCATTAACAGATTCAGCCAGATAGATGGCTTTTTCTTTGGCAGCTTTTACTGCCATAATTTTAAGCTGCTTGCGGTATTCAACAATTTTACTGTGAGAAGTTCTTGTAATTCTGAAATTGTTAGTTGCTTCGTCATCAAGCTTGTTGACTAAATCATCAATAAGTTTGGTGCTGCTGAATTTTAATTGATAAGTAATTGATGCAAATAAGTCTGGATCTTTTTTCCTGCGTTTCCAGATATTGGCTATGTTGTAGCCGTCAAATGAAGCTACAGCAATATTACTGTCTGCAATGCCAATCATTTTGCAACTGGCTAAAAAATCGTTCTTAATTTTATCGATATCTGTTTTTTCTTCACCTTTCTTTTTATATTCCCGTAAATCTACCTGCACATAAATCTCATCCGGTATTACTTCCATCGCAGCACTGCCGGTTACAGAAATCGTTTTGGGAAAAGGATCACAAATGGGCTGCGATTGTGCAATAAGCAGATTTGCAATAAGCATTGCGGAAAATAGTGTTGCAATCTTTTTCATGTTTAAATTTTAATGAGGATGATTTAAAAAGTCTATTTACACAAACCTGATTATTTCATTTTCCGCAAAACAGCCTTCACCTGCTTTTTCATCAGATCCAGATCAGCAAGCTGCTGCTGTATAAAACTATTATCTTCCAAACGGCCAATTACTTTATTCATTTCTCCGTTGGTATCATAAACCAATTTACGAAACGGATTACTGTAATCTTTTGCACGGGAATCGAAGATGCCTTTACACATCCACTCTTTGGTATCAATTGCCTGGTTTAATAACTCTTTAAGCAGGGCAGGTGTAAATTGTTTTGGTGTAATGTTTAGTATTTCCAATAAAACAGTATAACCGTGATTTAATCTGTCTGCATTATACATAATGCCCTGCTGCCGGTAAAAATCATGCAGCTCAACCCAGCTTTTAACTTTACCCGATTTAATGTTACGTTTTAAATTTTCCACTTCAGATTTTTGTATCAATTGCCCGCCTATGTTCAGCCATTCGCTGCGCTGCACTTTGGCCGACAATGATTTTTTAAATACAGTAAAATCTGCAAATTTATTATTTTGAATGTGTTTAAATAATTCCATGGTGCCATAATACTGAATCAGTTCTTTAAATATTAGTTTAGCCTGGGGCACCTTATGCAGTTCTGTTTTTCGTTTTGTGTTTTCCCATCCTTTTATTTCAACAGTGCCTGCTTCATCAGGTTTCAGCTTATCTAACAACTTAAGGGCATCAAATAATTCATTGATGGTATCCGGAGCCAGAAAATCATATTCTATCCGCTGTATTTTTTCAGTACGTCTGTCACGGGTAATATATTTCCATTCATTTCTTGCCAGTGCATACATATTGTACATGAACCAATAACCCGGTATCACCACCAGTTTATCATGCGCCACATCATTATTTACCAAACAAAAAGGAACCGGTATATTTAATTCAGCAGGAAAATCGCCTTTGGCAATAATTGTAAATGATGCAAACTTTGAATTGTGTTTTAAACTTACACAAAGGCCCGGCCAAAAGCCACGGCCCGCAATAATTTCACCATCTGCGGCACGGCTGTTGTGGTTACTGCCGATAGTAGCGCCTGCTGCCATATTGCTTTGCCCCATTACTACTGCTGCACATAAAAATGAATTATTGTGATGCTGTTCGTGTGCCGGAAATATTAGTGAATTTAAAACTTCACAACAGGAGATGGTTGAGTTATTACCCAGGAATGAATTGATAAGCCGTGCACCATACTTTAGTTGAGAATGTGAAGACATTACAAACCGTACTGCTTTTACGCCATAAAATATCCTGCAGCCATAACCCACTACGCCATTCACCAATTCGCAACCTTCGCCAATTTGTGAGGTACGGTTTTCATCGCTGTTAACCGTAATGTTTTTTAATTTATTGGCACCTTTAAAATAAGCATCGGTTCCTACCCAAACATCTTTAATAATCTTACAGTTTTTAATAACTGTTCTGTCACCAATTTTGCCGTAATAACCACGCTGTTTATCATAGCGCTTTTCGGTAAATTCTTTAAATTTATTCAGCAAAGCATCATCCTCCCGGTATTTACTCCAAAGCCAGGCATCACCGGCCAGCATACCGTTAAAGGGAATTACACTGCGGCCGCCAGCCTCGTTGCATAATTCCATCCAAACCCTTGTCTTTTCTTCTTCACCATCTTTTAAAATGCCATTACCAAATTTTGCATAGTCGGTAGTGGCCAGTTCATTTACATTGGCAATCATCACTTCGTTACCAATAATATAATGGCTCAGGTAATTTACATTATCAATGCAAACATTATTGCCTAAATCGCTGCTGATAATGGTGCTGTTGTAAAGGCCTACTGCCATGCGCAGGTTATGAAACTCTAAGTAAAAGGGTTCTAATTTTCCAATGCGTACCAGGCCATAAAATTTACAATTTCTTACCAATTCAGGATTAAAATGTTTGGAGACAAAAATCTTGTCCCAATCATCAGATGTGTTGCGGTTGCGGATGAGGGCTTCAATATCCTGTGCAGTAAGCTTGCGGTAATCAATTCCGTTTTTGTTATGCAGATTCCTTAAATGGTATTCATCCTTTCCTTTGGGAATGTATTTTTCTTCTACAAAGTTGTAGCCAAGATTATTAACCGGATGTTTTTTGATGATGTTCATGAAGGCAATTGATAATTGGTTAATTGATAATGGATAATTTTTTCAATTTATTGCAGTCTAATGGAATAGCTGGTTGAAATAATTTTATCATCAAGGTAAGCATAATGCTCCATAACAAAAAGTGTTCTGTGGTTTTAAGCATTATCAATTATCCACTATACCATTATCCATTATTCCACTGTCACACTCTTCGCCAGATTCCGCGGTTTATCTACATCAACTCCCTTTGCAATACCAACATAATAACTTAGCAATTGCATGGGAATGGTGCTTAGCATAGGTGCAATAATTTCATCGGCTGCCGGTACAAAAAATACATCATCTGCCATGTCGGGTATCACATCATCGCCTTCGGTAATAATTGCAATAACCTTTCCTTTACGTGCTTTTATCTCTTGTATATTGCTTACTATTTTTTCGTGGTAAGAATCCTTGGTTGCGATAAATACAACCGGTAAATTTTCATCAACCAATGCAATGGGCCCGTGTTTCATTTCTGCAGCAGGATAACCTTCGGCATGTATATAAGAGATCTCTTTTAATTTTAAAGCACCTTCCAAAGCAATAGGAAAATTATAGCCACGGCCTAAATACAAGGCATCGGAGGCTTCTTTATATTTTAATGCAATTGTTTTAAGGTGTTCAGCACTTTTTAAAATTGCATCCACTTTTTCCGGTACGGCTTCCAGCTCAAACAATAAATTATGATAACGCTCATCACTGATGGTGCCTTTTTCTTTTGCAATTTTTAAGGCCATCATAATTAATACCGCCAGCTGACCGGTAAATGCTTTGGTAGATGCAACGCCAATTTCGGGCCCTGCATGGGTGTAAGCCCCGCCATCACTGATTCTTGCAATGGATGAGCCAACCACATTAACTACACCAAAAATGATGGCTCCGTTTTCTTTGGCTCTTTCTATAGCCACTAAGGTATCGGCAGTTTCGCCGCTTTGCGAAATGGCAACAATAATATCGCCTTTGTTTACGATGGGATTTCGATACCTGAATTCAGAAGCATATTCCACTTCTACAGGAATACGACAAAGTTCTTCAATAATATATTCTGCTAAAAGTGCCGCATGCCAGCTGGTACCACAGGCAACCATAATGATGCGGTTAGCGTTTTTAAAATGCTCAATATTATCCTGAATACCTTTCATTGTAATTGTTCCGGCAGCAGCATCCAATCTCCCTCTTAAACAATCATGAATAGTACTTGGCTGTTCAAAAATTTCTTTCAGCATAAAATGATCGTAACCGCCTTTTTCAATGGCTGCCAGTTCCATATCAAGTTTGGTAACAAAGGGTGTAATTTTTTCGTTGCCCAGGTTTTTTAAGATCAGTTCATCGGGCCTTACAATGGCCAGTTCGTAATCATTAACATAAACCACTTCCTTGGTGTACTCCAGCATGGGAGAGGCATCGGAGCCTAAAAAATGTTCTCCTTTGCCAACACCAATAACCAACGGACTTCCTTTTCGGGCAGCAATAATCGTATCCGGATTATCTGCATCAAGCAATAAAATAACATAAGCACCGGTAACTCTTTTTAAAGCAACTCTCACAGCTTCTTCCAGATCGCACTGATTGTTCTCTTTAATATCTTCAATAAAATTTAATAAAACTTCGGTATCCGTATCGCTTGTAAAAACGTAACCTTTGTTGCTTAGTTCTTTTTTAAGTTGAGTATAGTTTTCAATTATGCCATTGTGTATCATGGCTAATTTGCCGCTGGCAGATGTGTGTGGATGCGCATTTCTATCACTGGGCTCGCCATGTGTAGCCCAACGTGTATGGCCTATGCCGGTATGGGCATGTAAATCTTTTCCAACAATCGAATTTTCAAGATCGGCAACACGTCCTTTCTTTTTATAAACCTTTAAACCATGGTTAAGCAAAGCAACACCGGTACTGTCGTAACCACGGTATTCCAATCTTTTTAAACCGGTAATAACAATTGGATAAGCTTCTTTTGGTCCAGTGTAACCTACAATTCCGCACATATAATGATGTTTTGTTCGCCCCTGGCCCCTAAAGGGGAAATGGCGAAGATTATGTTATAATTATTTTGAGCCCGGCAGAAGAGCAGAGCCAGGCTTAATTGGCGTCGCACTCTTGTACTGCACCGCTTTATTCAACTTTTATCAAAGCGAATGGGCAAATACTTATCGTGCAATTTAACAAAATTGTACTCATTTAAGCATTTTACAAACCAAACTTACCCGTATTTTCAGTCTATTAACTTAAATTAGATTATTAAAATTGCTCGTATGAAATATTTATTGATTTTTTTGACTGCAATCGCTTTTCAAAATATAGCTTTTGCACAACAGGAAACTGCTGTTACCAAAATTTTTATTGTTCGCCACGCCGAAAAAGAAGCAGGTAAAGATCCTGTATTAACTCCCGCAGGTAATGCCCGTGCCGGTGATCTGATGCGTACTTTACAAAATGAGGGTATTCAAAAAATTTATGTCAGTCAATATAAGCGAACACAAATGACCGCAGACAGCTTGCGCATTCAGCTAAAAATTAATACCGTTCAATACTCAGCTGATACTTTGTGTGATAACCTGGTTAATACCATCATGGAAAATGCTGATTTTGGTAAAACCATATTAATTATAGCCCACAGCAATACCATACCACAAATTATCAGAAAATTCGGCGTAACCGGTTACCCTTACGGAGATATACCCGACAATGATTTTGATAATTTATTTGTTATAACATACAAGAAGGAAAAGGCAAAGCTGAAGAAGATGAAGTATGGTGCTAAGTCGGGAGTTTCGGCGGCGATGCAGTAATTGGTGGGAATATTTTAACAGCTTTATAGATTCTAAAAGTATTTTATGAAGATTAAATTTATTGTTTTAAGCTGTTTTTTGTTTTTTTGCAGTAAAGTTTATGCAAGCCATGTTACTTGTGCAGAAGATTCTACTGAGATATTAGCTAAAATAAATGCGGATTTGTGTGAATGGGCACAACACAAAAAGACTAAGATGCTAAAAAGATTAGAACTTAAAGGTGATTCTACGGAGACATATACAATAGACACAGAAACTAAGGAACTTTTATATATTCATATATTTCGGAAACCTAAAAAAAGAAGTGGGCAACATATTTATTATTTTTATTTACATAATAAAATATTTAGAATCGTTTTCGTGGACAGGAATCAAGGGAAAATGTTAATAATGAAAGATACAGGTTCGGGACTTTATTGTTTTCGTGAAGATACTTTAATTTATAAAATAGAAAATACTGACGTAAAACGCACAGCAAACTTTTTAATAGGGAATGCAAATACCTATTTTGAAAAATATATTCAATACTTAAATGAATAAATACGAAATAATATTTCCGCTAACATAGTTTTGCTTCAAGGCTGGCTTGCGTTCAATGAATTCGAGCCCTGCAGCAAGCCCTGCCCATTACAACAAAATCCCCTTCAAAAACAAATACGCCACCGAAAAATAAATAACAATCCCCGTAACATCTACCAGTGTTGCCACAAATGGGGCAGATGAAGTAGCCGGATCTAACCTCATGCGTTTTAAAAAGATGGGTAACATAGAGCCTGCCAGTG
>JANMWP010000485.1:0-4728 GCA_031394065.1 Chitinophagaceae bacterium | reverse complement strand
TTACCGGATTATTATTTAATTTAAAATTACCGGCATCATAATTTTTTATGGTTAGTAAATCAAAGAAGTTGAAAAAGCCAATGGTAATACTCTGGAACCAGTATATCCATACTACAGTAACAAATGCATCCGGATGATTTTCGTAATACCAGATACAGTAAATATTACCTGCCAAAAGAAAAAGAAACGACGGGTTGCTGAATATTTTTTTAATCATATTTACAATTGAATACAGTAAAGTAAAGAATTTATATGAAAGTCTTTTGTTTACGCTTAAAAAGTTAAATAAACCCGATTGTTAAACTAATCAACAACTAAATATATTGACACATCAGGCGGTTTTTTATTTACTTTACAGTCAACTAAAGGTAAACCTGCAATTAAAATCATGAGCGTACAAAAAGCATACGACACCTGGTCATCCCAATACGATACCAACGATAACAGAACCCGGGATATGGAAGCATTGGCTTTACCCGAAACCCTTGCCGGCATTCATTTTAAAACCTGCCTTGAAATTGGCTGCGGCACCGGAAAAAACACAAGCTGGCTGTTAACTAAAGCAAATACAATTACTGCCGTTGACCTGTCAAATGAAATGCTTGCAAAAGCAAAAGAAAAAATACAATCAGCAAAAGTAAATTTTATTCAGGCAGATATTTTACAGGAATGGGATTTTGTAAACACCAAATACGACCTGGTAAGTTTTAGCCTGGTGCTGGAGCATATTGAAAACCTTGAACCGGTATTTAACAGGGTTTCGAAAGTAATTGCTGCAACCGGACATGTTTATATTGGCGAACTTCATCCTTTTAAACAATATGCCGGCAGTAAAGCCCGGTTTATTACAGCTGAGGGTGAACAGGTTGTTTCCTGTTACAATCATCATGTATCAGATTTTGTGCAGGCTGCACAAAAACATGGTTTTAAAATAGTAAACATCAATGAATATTTTGATGATGATGACCGGGCATCCATTCCCCGGATATTGGCAATACTATTAAGCAAATAATTTTATAAAAGAACTTCTTGTATATGGCATCATTTCTGTTTACATTTAATAAAAAAATTATGAAAAATATTCTGCTGATTGTCGTTCTGGCATTTGCTGTTAATACCGGTTTTGCACAGGTATATTATTACAAGGGCGAATGGACAATGAAAAACAAACACGAACTTTTTACAGGTATTTTTAAAATAGGCATAAAAAAAGATGGCAATGCTACCGGCCAGTT
This sequence comes from Chitinophagaceae bacterium, assembly GCA_031394065.1. GTDB lineage: Bacteria > Bacteroidota > Bacteroidia > Chitinophagales > Chitinophagaceae > Ferruginibacter. Next base: position 3,493 of record JANMWP010000485.1, on the reverse strand, counting down.
TGTATGGACCGTGCTGGCAGTTGACAGCACCAACAGCAGTTTGCTTGACATGTACAATGGTAAAAAAGGAATGAGCGGAATAGAATATGTAGAAGGCAACTTTAATGCTGCTACCCATGATTTTTATTTTGTAGGAAAGTCGAAAGATGACCCCAACCTTGTTCTGGGGCTGGATAAATACCATTTAAAACTGGCTGCCAATAAACAGGCCATTTATGGTGGCACTGAAACTGAAGGTACCAATGAAGGCATGTTGTTTGCGGTTAAATTAACCAATGAAGCAGGGGAAAAAGAATTTATGGCAGCAAAGGAAAAAGTAAAAAAAAAGTAACCCTTTAAACAAATAAATCTGCAATGAAACGTTTCCATTTATTACAGTTGGTATTATTGCTGATACTGTTTTCCTGCAATCATATACCTACTGAAAAAGATGCTATAGAAATAAACCAGCAGGGAATTGTATTAATGAATGCAGGAAAATATGATTCGGCATTATCTTCTTTTTTAATTGCTATACAGAATCCAAAACTTTCAAAAGATACCAAAGGAACCATTTACCGCAATATTGCTTTAACCTATATTGACCTGGCAAAAACTGATTCAGCAATTCATTATTCAACCCTTGCTGCCAAATGTTTTAAGAAAAACAGTTTTAAGTACCTGATAAATTCAGCAGATGTTGATTTATTAAAGGGAAAAACGGGTATGGCATTATCCAGTTTATTAAAAGCGGTAAATATATATCCCGATGAAATGAGTGTTAACAATTCGCTGGGACTTATTTACCTGGGCGAATATGATGAAGCCTACATTGATCTTGATAAGGCACTGAAGTATAATTCCAAGGCTTTTGAAATTGACGGCAGCAGAATTATTGAAGAAGTACTTGCAAGAACCTTATATAAACAGGAAGATTATGAAAATGCCGAATTACATTATGAGCACCTGCTGCAAAACTACCCCGATATGATATCCTATTCGCTGGATATGGGCATGGTAAAACATAAATTGAAAAAATTTGCCCAGGCAGATAAATTATTTAAACTTGTACTGGTAAAGGACAGCAGCTATAAAGAAACAATTGATTTTTTTAAAGAGAATAATAGGTAATTGTAAAAATGCTAACGATGCCTGCTCTTTAAATACTTCTCATTTACAACAGCACTCATTGGTTTATCATACACTTTACTTTCTACCCAGCTTATTATATCCAGGTAAGAGAATACCCTGGTTTCGTACCGGTTCTTTTCAAACTGTTTAATTTTTTGTAATAGTGTTTTTAAACCGGGTTTTAATTTTGCTGCCGATTCATAAACATTTCCTTTTAAAAATTTAAACATCTCTTCTTCCACTACCGTCAGGTTTTCCATCCGCGACATAAAGCGGAAAACCGATTTAATAAGCGATTCAATGATGACATCATTGCCCAGTTCAAAATGAGCCATCAAATGCAAAAGCCTTGCATAGCACTGCAGGTCAATACGCATATCAACCGGACCGTTAATAATTTTCTGCAACTGGTCTATTGAGTCTTCGTATCTGCCATTTCCAAAATACAGCAATGCCGTTTTGTATTGTATAACCAGCACCCGGTGCCGGTCTATATACATTTGAAATTCATCCAGCCCTTTTTCAATAACAGGTACCAGTTTTAAACCATCGCCAAAAGTACCCTTCATTAAATGCTGGTTTATTTTAGCACTGGTTAAATATACAAAAGCCTGCATCCGGAAATTATCATGCTGGTTGGCCGGTTTGGATAATGTAAATCTTTCGAACCGGGCAAGATATTTATCAAACTGTTTAAAATTGCGGAGATTAAAATTTGCTGTTAACAGGTTGTGCATTCCTTTTATATAATGGCCTGTTTCAACAGATATCATCATCGGCTCATTTTTAAACAGATCAACCCATTTTCTGCTGTACCGGTAGTACATTAAAAAATCCTGCCGGATAAAAGCATACCAGCAATAACTTTGATAAAGATATAAGCGTTGATAAAATCCGGTAACGCTATTCGCACCAATCAGCATGTTTTGCTTAAAGAAATGTCTGACTCCATTTTCATCTTTCGGATTTCGGGCATGACCATGCTTTACATACCATTGGTATAATTGAAGCGCCAGATTTGACAAGGCCGTAATCTCAATCCTTTGATTGTTCACATCGTTAGCTTCTGCTGTCAACTTATCGGCCGCTCCATCTCCGCTACGGGTAATATGAAGGGTTTCAATTTTTTTTTCGAGCGATATAACCTGTATTAAAAAACTTTCCTGGTGATAACTTTTGGCTAAATCTTTTACCCGTTCCAATATCTTCAGGCTCTGCAGGTATAACCCTTTATTGTACAGGATACGGGCATAATCCAACTGTTCGTGCAATTGAAGATCAATACTATCAGTGCTTTTCAACAGCCGCAGGCTGGCCAGTAATTCTTTATACAGATGCGCTTTTAAATTGGCATACTGGGGTTTTTCTATACCCGGCAGTTTCTTCAGTATTATTTTCTCATCATAATCTTTTCCTTTGTCAATAGCATCAAAAAGCTGGATGATTTTAAGGTCCTCCCGGGATGAACTTCTTTTGATATAGAGTTTAAAATGCCTTTTCTCCGCCTTTTCAAGCGATTTAATCAACTGAAACAATATGTCTGTACTACGGTTGGACATCATAAAGGCTGTTTACCAAAACCCTTTACAGTAAAGGGTTTAATCAATACAAAATGCTTTTAGCATGCTATAATCAACCCTAAGTTGATTATGCCTGCAAATATAACCACCATACATTTGTTTTACAAAGATGGTAGTTCATACAGCAGCAACCGTTAAAAAGGAACAATCAATCGTTAGAAGGCTGTTAAGCCATAAAGCTGATCAGGTCAGCAAATAAAAAGAATCTAAAATTTTCATATAGCAAGCAATCGTTAAAAAGTCACTCCGTTTCTACGGAGTGGCAATTTATTTGCAATAATAAGTAAATAATTAATGATAAAATAATCTGAGCAGTTTATTTCCCCCCAAACACCTTCTTTAAAATATCAGTTACCTGTGCAGCCGGGTTCTTGCGTATCTTTTGTTCTTCTAAACTGATTTTCAAAAACAAACCGCTTAAAGCCCGTTCGGTAACATAAGCAGTAAGATCAGTATTAACGGGTTTAGTGGAAAACCTGTTATATGTAGTAAACATATCCTTCCAGTATTTAGTCGCTTCTACTTTTACAAGCGATGCTTCAATTACCGGCCTGAAATTTTCGGTTAGTTCTTTGGTAGTTATCGACTTTAAATAATCCGTTGCAGCAAAATCGCCGCCACGTAATATTTTCAATCCATCTGTAATACTCATTTTTTTTATGGCATCCCAGAAAATATTACCAACGCCGCTGGCAGCGTCTTCTGCAGCACGGTTCATACTCAGTATAGCTTTATCAACCACCGGGCCCATACCAAAGCTACGCAGGGTGCTCTCAACCTTCTTAGCTTCTTCGGGCATTAAT
>JANMWP010000103.1:0-3893 GCA_031394065.1 Chitinophagaceae bacterium | reverse complement strand
CAGCCTTGTCATTTTTCAGAATTTCCAGGAAAGCCGTTAAATAACTTTCAATCACCATACCCATATATTCATCAAGGGGCATGGTTGAGATATTATCTTTATCAAATCCAAAAATAGCTGCTTCAAGCAAATTGGGGATGGCCTGCATACCCCTTTTCTTTTGCTGTGAGCGTATCACTTCATCAGGCTTTCTGTACAATAAAAAAAACGGAACTGTAGGATATAATGCACGCAGTTCTTTATAAAAATGAATATGCCAGCTATCTGTCTTAATAAAAAGCCGTTGATGATTTTCATTGTGCTTTGCACCATATAATCCAATGGCAGCATTTAGTTGTGGCAATATTCCGGGCATACAATTATGCAGCTTTCCGTACCGCAATAAGTCATCAAAAAAAGGCACTTCCGATAAAACAATATTGGAAGGTTGCAGGCCCAGCATTTGAGAAATTAAAGTAGAGCCACAACGGGAGATATGAAATATAAAAGCAGTTGGTTCAATAACATCAATCGCTTTTGCCCAGTCAACCAGCATATCCGTGCTGCTCATGCTCCTTTTTAAATGTCCGTTTTCAGGTAAACTACGGCATGCCGAAATGGTCTCATCAAAAAATGGTTCGGTAAAATTTTTATCACCAACATAAAGCCATCGGCAAAGCAGGCTTTCTTTTTCCGGGTATAATTTTATTGGAATCCATCCAGCTATAGGGGAGGGTTTATTCATGCAGCATTTTTGAATTAATTATTTTGATTGCAGATAAGCGGTCAGCATTTCATGAATATTTGCATCCACAAATTCCTTCCACCCGTTTTCACCGGCAATTACCTGCCGCCTGATCTCAGTAGCCGATATGGCTGCAACGGTTTCCGGAACATCAATCTCATTAATGGCATATCCAACACCTCTTCCATAATTCACAGATTCAATATCGAGTATGATGATCACTTTCACCAGCGGGTTATCAACATACACTTTTTCCCAAAGCATTTTTACTTCGGAGGCATTTAGTGGATTGGCAGCATCGGGCTCAATATCCCTGATGGCAATCAATACCGGCTTTCCATCTTTTAAAAAAGTATCAAAAATATGCATATGCCCCTTATGCGGACTTTGATACCTTCCTATAAATAAATTGTATCTCATTTGTTTGCTGCTTTAAATATTTTATCAGTGCATGTTGCAATGCTCAGCACTCCGGTATCTATAAACACTTCAGGATTTTCAGGAGGATAATACGGAGCTGATATTCCGGTGAAGTCTTTTATTTCGCCGGCGATGGCTTTGGCATACAATCCTTTGGGGTCCCGTTCAATGCATACTTTTATATCGGTACTTACATGTACTTCAACAAATTTATTACACATCGCCCTAATCTCGTTGCGTATGTCTATATAGGGTGATATCAGCGAAACAATCACCACGTTTCCCTGGCTTTCCAGCAACGATGCCATGTAACCCACATTTAAATTATGCTTCTTTCTCGACTCTTCATCAAAGCCGTTTTGATGAATTACTTTCCTGATCTCATCTCCATCCAGCAATACAGGAACTACGCCTTTTTTCTTGTATTTTTCAACCAGGGCTTTGGCAATGGTGGTTTTACCCGATCCGCTCAAACCGGTTAAAAAAATAACAGCAGGGTTGGTTTTAAATCCGGTAAGTTTTGACCATATTTCGTCAAACGCATAATAGGAAAATATTTTTATCAGTGAATCAATAATGCCGATGGATATAGATGCCAGCAGGTTCTTGGTTAACAGGTAAGCAATTATGAAAGTGATGATGGAACTGTAAAACCGGTAAACAACGGCTTTGATCAACTTTAATTTATTAAACATGCGCTAAGGTACTAAAGGGTTGCAAAGTTTTGTATGGATAAAATTACTCAGAACTTTTTATTGATTGGCAGTTGATAATTCTTTTTCCAGTTCATCTGCCATTTTATTGCTTGTAGCAGTATTCATTTCCCTGAACTGCAGTATCATTTGTTTTTTTGTTGTTTCATCAAAAACTTTGGAAAGGTCTTCAATTTCTTTTTTTACAACAATATCCGGGCTGTTGAATATTGTTTTAAGCCAGTCATTTACCAGAGCATCAATCACCAGGTGCACCCGGTTAATGTTGCTGTTATTATGGATGGCATGCAGCAGGTTAAAATTCATATACCAGCATTCACCTTCTTGCGGTGTTAATCTTTCCTTGTCAAGAAAAAATTCCACATCAGCATGGGTCAGTACCGGAATATGCAAACGTATTTCGCCGCTTTCAAAATTCAGTTCAGCATCGCGGTGTTCTTTGATACTGCTTCCTGCATTCAGTTTAAGTAAACGAACAGCCTGTAGCGGGCATTGGAAAGTCTGTAATACTTTTTTCAGGTATGGGCTGTTCTCTAAAAAAAAAGTATCCCGGTAATCCCGGTTGTCGGTTGGGGATATAATGATATCATCGGCCTTGCCGCCTATACTGCGTAATGGAATGGCACTCCATTCGCCTTCATAATGTTTAACCTGGTAATGCGGAAGCCATTGTGGTGCAGATAAAGCATTCACTTCCTGCTGCAATAACCCGGCGTCAAAAACAAAGGGCAATTTCAGGTACTTGATGATCTGCATGAATTGTCTGGCTTAATATGTACAGCCGAAATTACAATGATTAACAGGCTTTGGTAAAGGCAACCTGTTCTTTTTTACCACGGTTGTCAAAACCTATTTCAATTTTGCGTAAGGCCAAACCGTTAGTTGCTGCATGATTAATAATTACTTCTTCCTTGTTTTTATTTTGGGCAGTTACAGGGCGTGTACAAAAATTGGTAGCATGGCCGCCTATTATAATATCCAGGTGTGTAGACGCAGTTGCAAGAGACATGTCATTCAAACCGGTTTGTGATTTATAACCCAGTTGTGAAAGACATACCACCAGGTGACAGTTTTTTTCTTTTTTAAGATATACTGCAAGTGCATTGATGCTTTCGGCAGATGCAGATTTACTGTCTGCAGTGATAACTCCTGTTTTAATATCGCCTTTGTAAATGATCTTGTAATCATTGGCAGAAACAGAATAACTTTCACCGCTATGAAGCGAAGCATCATAAACCGGTTGTATGGCTGGGGCAGTATCGCCTGCATGCAACAGGATGAGGTTTGAACCGCTGTTTTTAAGTTTAGTAATATGCTGCAGGGTTTGATTTCCTGCATTACCCATTACATTGCCGGTATGGGCCAAAACCAGGCTGTTATTGTTGATTCGGAAACCGGTTACCGGGCTGATGCTGTTGGCAAGGGTGGTAAAAGGTTTGGCTGTAAGTAAAGCTGCAGTGGCCATACTGCCGCTGAATAAAAATTTTCTCCTTGTATTCATACTGATAAGGTTGGTTCTGGTTTAGATTAGCCTACAAATTAGTATTTAAGTCTTTAACATGCAAATAAAACAGTAGTAATCAACAAAATAATTTTGATTATATATGTGTAAATGCCAATTTAGCAGAAGTGTGGGTAATTTTTAAAAAAAATTACCCACGGTGTTTTTGTAAACTGAATTATGCAGAATTTATAAAATCGGTCAATATGGTCTAATAATATTTGTTCAAAAATGTAAAAGGAATTTATTTTTTAAGGGATTCCAGATTATCTTCATCATTGAAAATTTTAAGCGTTAAAAAAATGCCGGAAAACGAAACTGAACTTAACTGCCTGCGTAAGATACCCCTGGATGAATACCTCGGAAAATGCATTTCATTTTTAAATGAAATAGGTATTGAAACAAAGTTTGAAAAACTGGATGAGCCCTGCTTTTTACCGGGTCTTTCCATACGCATGGGTGCTATCATCATTGATAAGGAAGCACTCAGTTACCCAGGCGATATTTTACACGAAGCCGGCCATATTGCCGTGGT
>JANMWP010000211.1:0-3592 GCA_031394065.1 Chitinophagaceae bacterium | reverse complement strand
TTGATGATACCTTTGTTCTCATCAAAATTAATATTGGGTTGCGCCACACCAAATTTATCAATACGGCGAACCAATATTTTATAGGTTTCCTTTATAGCGCCTGATGCTGTAGTTTTCAGCTTGGCAATTACTTCTTTGTCTGTATCGGTTGTTTTAACCTGCTTTTCGGCACCGGCAAAAACGCCGGCAAGTTTACCTGCTCCGTTTTGAGCAATAAATGCATCGGTAAACAGGGTAATATAATCGGCATCGCTGTTTTCTTTGTTTTTGTTAGCCGTTTGTAAGGCATTCAGCAATATTGGATTTTTTGAATTGTTGCTTAACGATTTCAATAAATCGGTAAGGCTTACATCCATCGTTACACTGATACCTCCCTGAAGGTCCAAACCAAGATTTAATTCATTGGCTTTGCATTGCTTGTAGGTGGTTCCAAAAACGGGGTAGATCTTTTGCTCCGCTGTACTGTCAAGAATTCTTTTTTTACGGTTTTCAATGGCAGCATCTTTTTCATCTCCTTTAAGATTGGGGAAGGCAGATTTTACTTGTTTTGTTGCTTTTGCTGTAACAGTGCTTTCATAATTACGCACTACCCATGTATAGGATAATTCCCAAAGTGATATTACAGTAAGTGCAATTGTAAAAAACCAGACTAAACCTTTTAGTTTCATAATAATAGTCGTTTTAGTAGCTTCTTCGTTGAATTTTTAGAAGTGTGCAAAGATAGGGGAAAAACCTGTTCAGTTTTTATGAGGGTTAATTTTAGAATTTTACCCAATTTGCAGGGTAAACCAGTTAAAGGATGCGTACAAATAAAGGAATTTTAAAATTAATCGCCGGATTCGTCATTTTCATTTCCTGCAGTACCACAAAACAATCTAAACCATTGGATAACAAAACAGAAACGAAAGCAACAACCGGCATGGCAGATACTGTAGCAGCACCGGCTTTTTTAGAAGCTTTATTAAAAAAATATCCACAGTATTTTGAGGAGATTCTTAAAAACCGCAATACCCTCAATGTACAGATCATCTATACCCAGGTAAACAGGCGGGCAAATGGAACGCCGGAGTTGGAACATCAGTATTTTAATGTAAACCCCAATCAATACTATTATCCGGCCTCCACGGTTAAACTGCCCATTGTTTTACTGGCATTGCAAAAGCTTAACGAATTGAAGGATAAGGGCATTGACCGCAATACAACCATGATTACCGAAACAGCTTTTAGTAAGCAAACGGCTGTTTTTAATGATCCAACTGCTGTTGATGGCAGGCCATCTATCGGGCACTACATTAAAAAGATTTTAATGGTCAGCGATAATGATGCTTACAACAGGCTTTACGAGTTTTTGGGCCAGGAGTATATTAATGCAGAGTTGAAAAAGAAAGGTTTTTCCGATGCTCAGATACTGCACCGGCTTAATATTTTTTTAACCGAAACTGAAAACCGCAATACCAACCCGGTAAAATTTTATGATACCGCCGGTAAACTGCTGTATGAGCAAGCCGGGCAAAATAATCTGGCTAAATATGCTTCCCGAAAAGACAGCCTGGGTAATGGTTATTATGGAGGTGGCAAGCTGGTAAATGCCCCGATGGATTTTTCTAAAAAGAACCGGCTTGGGCTCGAAGATTTGCATAAGATAGTGATGGGTATTGTGTTTCCGGATAAAGTAAAAGTAAAGGAACGGTTTAATATAACAGAAGAAGACCGCCAGTTTGTTTTAAAATACATGAGTCAGTACCCTACTGAAAGCCTTTACCCGCCTTATGCTGCTGATACTGCAAATTACTGGCCCACTTACTGTAAATTTTTATTGTATGGAGCCGAAAAAACTGCACCCGATAAAAATATCCGCATTTTCAATAAAGTTGGGGATGCTTACGGGCATATGATTGATGCAACTTATGTGGTGGATTATAAAAACAAGATTGAGTTTTTTCTTTCCGCAATTATTTACTGCAACAGTGATGGTATTTTAAACGATGATAAATATGACTACAGCACCATTGGCTTACCTTTTATGAAAAACCTGGGTAAGGTTATTTATGATTATGAGTTGAACAGGAAGTATAAGATAAGACCCGATCTATCATCTGTTTTATTTACGTATGATAAATAACTATTTTTGCCTGCATTCAAAAACCAACTTATGCAATTATCTACTTTATTAGAACGCTTTAATGAACCCGAAACTTTAAAAATGGCCAAGCTGGGCCGGGAGTTAAGGGCACAGGGTTTAGATATTACCGACTTAAGTTTAGGCGAACCTGATTTTGATACACCCGATCATATTAAAACAGCAGCTAAAAAAGCCATTGATGATAATTACAGTCATTATACACCGGTTGCCGGTTATCTGGATTTACGGGAAGCTGTTTGTTTTAAATTAAAAAGAGATAATAACCTGGATTATACACCCGACCAGATTGTAGTGAGCACCGGTGCCAAGCAAAGTATTGCCAATACGGTTATGAGTATTGTTGATAAAGACGATGAAGTAATTATTCCAACACCGTTCTGGGTTACTTATTCAGAAATTGTACGGATGACCGGTGGCACCGTAAAAATTGTAAAGACCAGCATTGAAAATGGCTATAAAATTACGCCTGCCCAACTGGAAGCGGCTATAACAGATAAAACAAAACTGTTTATGTTTTCATCGCCCTGTAACCCAAGCGGGGCAGTTTATTCAAAAGAGGAGTTAAGTGCATTGGCGGCCGTTTTTAAAAAGCATCCCAATGTTTTCATTATGAGTGATGAGATATACGAATACATCAATTTTGTTGGAAAGAGTGAAAGCATTGCCCAATTTGATTTTTTAAAAGACCGGGTAATAATTATTAATGGTTTAAGCAAGGGTTATGCTATGACCGGCTGGCGCCTGGGTTATATTGCTGCACATGCAACCATTGCAAAAGCCTGCGAAAAAATACAGGGACAAATTACCAGCGGCACCAATGCCGTTACACAACGGGCTGCCATTACAGCACTAACAACCGATATGAAACCCACTGCCCTGATGGTTGCTGAATTTACCAAACGCCGGAAAAGAGTAATGGAATTATTAAAAAAAATGCCCGGTGTTGTTTGCAGCGAACCCGACGGTGCTTTTTATGTATTTCCGGATGTGAGCCATTTTTTTGGTAAGGCAGCCGGCGAAGATAAAATTGAAAATGCAGATGATCTTTGTATGTATTTATTGAATAAGGCCCATGTTTCAACTGTTACCGGCAGGGCTTTTGGCGAACCCGGTTGCATCCGTATTTCTTTTGCCAACAGCATGGAAAATATTGAAAAGGGTTTTGCAAAAATTAAAGAAGCACTTGCTAAACTAAAATAAAATAACCATTCATATAGCTGAGGGTTATTTTATTACAGTAAAAATTTAAGTTGTAAATCTACAGTGCATAATCTTCAATTAAAAAGCAAACTCTCATTAACAGCTGATCAGTGTAACTACTGATTTTTTTATTTGCAGCTTTAGAAACCTGGTATAAATTTTTTTCTTTAGCCAATTTGGGATTATCCGGTTTCTCTTTTGGATTTTCACGACTCCAACCTGTATAGTATTTGCTATTTTCCACCTCTC
>JANMWP010000414.1:0-3094 GCA_031394065.1 Chitinophagaceae bacterium | reverse complement strand
GCCATTTGCCAGTCCATCAACTTTTATTTCGGCAGCATGTTCCTGGTAATCCTGTAAGTCGGGTAAATTAACACTCCAGCTTTTAACCGGTTTCATATCAGTATAAGCTTTCCACAGTTTTTCATATTCTCTTCTGTCCAGGTTTTTTATTTCTTCCCTTGTTGTTTTTATAACACGCAGGTAAAGCGTTTTAATGTTCTTGTATTTAACCATGCTGCGGAAAGGTTGCAGCGGCACATTCACCTGCTCGGTTTCAATATTTAAGGAAGGTTGCTCAATTTGCATGATCGTATTCTTTGCATTAACGCCTCCTTCTGATTTGGGAAATCTTACATAAACAGTTTCAAATAATTCCTTTGCCCTTTTTATTTCATACTGGTTTTCGGTTTTTGTAAATGATTTAAACTGCTGGCCACGGGTATAATAAATATTGCCACGTAAATACATGGCCTGTGCTATCGCCGGGTTGGTAGGGTATTTTTGTTCTACAGCCTGCAAAGCTTCTTCAAAAAGTTTTTCTTTATTCTCTGTTACCGCATATTGATTTACAAAATTTAAACGTATCAGGTCTGCATCAATCAATGCATCGGGGTTTGCATCTGCCAAATGAAATTTAAGTAAGTCCTGAAAGATAAGCAGGGCCTTGTGTTGCAGCGAACTGCTGTCTTTGGTTTTAAAAGATGCTTTGGTAAAATTCTCGGCCTTTGCAAATGCAGCGGCATTATCAATTTTAAACTGATAAGCCGGTTTGGTAACGCCATCTTCATCATTCATAAAAAACTCCAGTGCCCTGTGCGTTAAAAAATCATACAGCGTTGGGCGAAGCTGCCGGGTGTTTTCTCCTTTTATGATGATGGCATCAAGACCGTCTAATTTGGTTGTTTTTAAAACCGCATCATTTTGTAAAGAGGCTTTGTATAATTGGGCAATAACCGAATACAGTTTATCAATGCTCCAGGTGGTTATGTCTTTGCTTTTTTCTTCGGCAAGTTTGGTGCGGTCATAAAATTTCCAGCGGTTGTTTTGCAGGTATTGCCTGAACATTTCGGCCTGCATACTTTGCAGCATATTTTTTGCAGGTGACTTGGCTTTTGCAATCAGCGTATCTACAAAAAAAATATTATTCTCATGGCTGTCTTCTTCTACCAGGTTGCGGTACTTAATCTGGTACATGCAGCTTTTAATCTGCTGGGCATCGTTGCCAGCTGCAATGGCCAGGTTATAAATTACCATTACTTCCTGCAAGGCAGATTTGGTCAGTCCTTTTTTCTCCAGGTCATCTACCTTCTTCCATTTTTTTGCGTAATCGTTTTTTGTTTGCGCCATAAGGGTTGCTGAAGTACCGGTTAACAAAAAAATAACCAGTAACAATTTCTTTATAAACATAATTGGGTATTTAATTACAAGATACAATTTGTTGCTGAGCAGTTGTACTGCCTTTATAAATTAACATATCAGCCTGTTAGATGAAACAGTGAGCCTGATTGCATAATTTTTTAGCTGTTTATTTCTTTAACTTTTTGTTGGCGGTAAAATAAAATATACGGCACAGCATTTGAATTTTATCAACTGTTAAAATGTAAACCGTAAAACGGAATTTTAAACTTAAAAAATTTAACTATGAAAAAGATCTTCACTTTTATTATTGCAACCTGCAGCATGGTTACAGGTTTTGCACAATGGCAGCAGCGGAGTGGGCCAAATCAATATCCTGATTATCCGCAACAAAACAATAATTATAACCAGTATAGTTCCTTAATAATCAGCTCCGGCTTGCTTCAGCAGTTAACTGTTTCGGTAGATAATTACCAGTACCAGGTTAACAGCAGTAATGGTAATGGCAGTAGTGTGAACGTAGGGCAGTTACAGGCTGGTAATCACAATGTGGTAATTACTCAATGGCGCAGAAACTTTTTGGGTAAGCAGGTGCAGGAAGTAATTTATAATAGCACGCTTTATTTTAAGCCAGGTTACGAAACCAATATTTTTGTTGATGGGTATGGCCGCACAAACATAAGTGATCGCCAGATATACGCCAACAACAACCAAGGTGGGTATAATAACAATGGAAATGGCGTTGGCAATGGTTATGGACGAAAGAAAAATAAGCACAAAAAAAATAATTGCGATAATGATGATTATGGCAATAATCAGTGGAACAGAAATGACAGAAGAGGCGATGATAACAATGAACAATATTATGACAGCCACAATTACAACCGCAAAGCCATGGACCGGCCTGCATTTGAACAGTTAAAGCAATCCATTGCAAGGGAATCATTCGACAATACAAAACTGAAAATTGCAAAGCAGTTTATTACTGTGAATTATTTTAACACAGCGCAGGTAAAAGAACTGGTAGATTTATTCATTTTTGAAAATAACAAACTGGAAATTGCAAAGTACGCTTATGATTATACTGTTGACAAAGGAAATTATTTTTTGGTGAATGATGCATTTTCTTTCAGTAACAGTAAAGAAGCATTGATGGATTATATTAAAAACCGTACGTAAAGAGATTAAACTTTCATGGCTATACTTTGGCCTGCGTGGCGCAGGCCGGGCCGGGGCGATGCCCCGGTTTTTTTGACCTCACCCTTATTCCCTCTCCAAGGGAGAGGGGTGGAGAATGGGGAGTAAGAAAATGAATAGAGTTTTTAAGATAGATAACAGAGAAAAAAAAATCCCCCGATATTTATCGGGGGATTTTAAAAAATATTTTGAAACAATTATTTCTTCATCACTGCAGCCATTGTTTTACCAATATCGGCAGGGCTTGCTACCACATGAATACCACATTCAGTCATGATCTTCATTTTTGCTGCAGCCGTATCATCGGCACCGCCAACAATAGCACCGGCGTGGCCCATACGGCGGCCGGGAGGTGCTGTTTGTCCGGCAATAAAACCAACAACAGGTTTTTTGTTACCAGTACTTTTAATATAGTTGGCTGCTTCAGCTTCCATGCCACCACCAATTTCACCAATCATAACAATGGCATCGGTTTCTGCATCATTCATAAATAATTCAATCGCCTCTTTGGTGGTGGTTCCAATAATTGGGTCGCCACCAATACCAATAGCCGTAGAAATTC
>JANMWP010000202.1:0-1933 GCA_031394065.1 Chitinophagaceae bacterium | reverse complement strand
CAGCCCATTATCTTTTTGTTTATCTGCATTGGCATAATATCCGTAGGGAGGGTTATTGCTGTTCACAAAAACAATATTGTCGGTAATATTCCTGCTGAAATAAACAGCACGGAGGTTCACATTATTTTTATAATATTGAATTCCGCCTTCAAAGCTTAAAGATTTTTCGGGATTAAGTTCACCAACCAAAGGATGGTATTCGGAATAAACCTGGTACAAAGAAGGCGCTTTAAAACCCGAGCTGATGTTTGCAAAAATCTTTATCGAATTTTTAATTACATAAGATGGGTTGAAAGAAAAAGTAAATACATTACCGTACTTATTAAAGTTATTGTAACGGCCGCCAAGCTCAACATTAAAGCCTTTAATATCTTTTACAACTATTGAAGTGTATGCTCCAAACTGGTTAACTTTTACACTATCATCGCTTAGCGTGGGAGAGTTGTATGGCCCATAACTACTTACCGATGTATAACTTTGATCAGATAGTTGATTGCGGTAATCAGCACCAACCAACACATCAATATGTTTTGTTACGGCTATGTTGCTGTACAATTCTGCAAAATGCGATTTGCCTGTATATTCTCCTTTGCTGTAGTAAGAAAACCCACCTCTACTGGCCGAATCATCCAGATAAACCCTGCTTACTTTGTTATAATTATAGTTGAAATGTAAAACGCTTTTACCAATGGTATAATCGGCACCAATACCAGCCAAAGCATTTTTTGTTTTGATGGTGTAATCAGCATCATCTTTAAATGGCCCTGCATCTGCATCCGTTTTATAATTGCTGAACTGTGTGTTGGCACGAATGGAAAATTTATCATTTATTTTTTGACTGATGTTTGCACGAAAAACATTTTCATCCATACCGTCTTTATCAAAATTATCTATACCTGTTTGATATTGTGCTGTTGAAAAACCTTTACTGTATAATTTACTGTACTGCACATTGTAGTTCGTGTTCTTAACAGTTCCATTTAAACCAACAGAACCTTTAAAAGTATTATAACTGCCTGCGGCAAGATTTGCCGTTGCATTTATTTTTTTTGCTCCGCCTTTTTTACTGATGATATTAATTACACCTGCAATGGCATCGCTGCCATATAAAGTAGATTGGCTGCCCTTTAAAATTTCAACCCTTTCTACCTGATCAACGCTGATAAGGTTTAAATCATAAGCGCCGCTAATGCCCGATGCATCGTAAACCGGAACGCCATCCAGCAGTATCAAAGTCTTGCCTGCAGCTGCACCACGTAGGTACACATCCTGGTTTGTACCCAACACATTGCTGCTGCCGTTTACAATAATACCAGCTTGTGTGTTCAACACTTCGGTTAAAGATTTACCACTGCTGCGTTGTAATTGCTGCTGATTAATTACCGTAATTACTTTACCGGTTAATGATAGTTTGATGGGAAATTTTGTTGCAGTAACTACAACTTCATCTAAAATTTTAGTAATGTCTTTTTGTGCGTACAAGGAACTGCTGAATAAAACAGCAGCCGCAATAAAAATTTTCTTTTTCATTTTTGAAAAGATTTTTTTTGTGACTGCTTCCTGGAAAATGTGTTTGGTGAGACACCAACCACGGCGAGTAAGAGATATAAAAGCTGTTGAGCCGTTACATTTCCTGCCTTTCACCCGAAAGCTTTGAATGATTGTTAATGAACCGGGCAGGTCTTCTGGCTTAGGCTTTTACCTTCCCATTCTGATTTTCAGAACAGTGGTTTGTATTTTTTTTAGCTCCATTGTTCCTTCCCTCGGGGGAGGTTAGGTGGGGCCGCCTTTACAGCTACGGGGATAGCGCCGGATTTTAACCGGCTTCCCTTTTAATCCCGATTTGACATCGGGAACCAAATTCGCTGCAAATGTAAGTGGAAGTGGGTTAATCATCCAAACAAAATATCTCCACAGGGTATTGTGCAAAAAA
>JANMWP010000342.1:0-8610 GCA_031394065.1 Chitinophagaceae bacterium | reverse complement strand
GGGCATGGGTGCTTACATTGCTTCTAATGTATTGCATGGCGCTGTTGCTGTTACATCCTGTAAGGTTATTGATGTGTTTACGCCGGTGAGGGAGGACTATCGAGAGTTAGGAGTTATGAGTTAGGAGTTAGGAGTTGGGAGTTGGGAGTTAGGAGTTGGGAGTTGGGAGCAAAACTTCTTCATTCAGTATTCCTTGTTCCTTGTTCGTTATTTGCCTTTGTTTTAAAACTAAAATGTTTCTGACTCAAATAACTGATGGTAACAATAATAACCGTAGTGAGGCACTGACTAAGAAACGGCCACCAGCCAAATACCTCAACAAATGCCTTCAGTATAAAATAATTGAGTGTAAGATTTATTACAAAAGATAACCCGTATCTGAAAACCTGAATTCGTCCTTTTAAATTAGAATCAACAAATACGATGTACTTCATCAACGCAAAACCAACTGCAAAATTTACACAAAAGGAAATGAAGAGGGCTGCATTGTGCGGCTTTAAAGTATAAAAACCCAGGTCTGCATTTTCGTTTTTAAAAACAAAAACCAGTAAAATTTTAAAGAGTGCCAATCCCAAGATTGTATTTGCACCGCCGCAGGCTGCATAACGAAAAGTCTGTTCCGGCATCAGTTTGCGGAACGGCGGGTAAAAGAAATCTATGAATGCTATGATCTTATCCTTCGCCAAAAATTAAAAATTAAGAATGAAGAATGAAGAATGAAAACCCAGAATGCATCAACATTCTTAATTCTTCATTCTTAATTCATAATTAACTATAAAGTTCCTCCCTCATCACTTTCACTCTTTCATCCACCAGGTATTCATCGTAGGTCATTAACCGGTCAATCATACCTTTTGGTGTAAGCTCAATAATACGGTTGGCAACGGTTTGCATAAACTGGTGATCATGCGTAGTTAATAAAATTACACTTGGGTAAGCCACCATATTATCGTTGAACGAAATAATACTTTCCAGATCAAGGTGGTTGGTTGGTTCATCCAGTATCAGCACATTGGGATTTTTTAACATCATCTTGCTGATCATGCAACGCACTTTTTCGCCACCACTCAAAACATTTGTTTTCTTTAAAATCTCATCTCCGCTAAAAAGCATTTTGCCTAAAAAGCCACGTAAAAAATCTTCATCCACATCCTTGGTTGTTGGCGGCACATACTGGCGCAGCCAATCCATCAGGTTTAATTTACTGCCTTCAAAATATTCGCTGTTATCGTTGGGTAAATAAGCGGTGGTAACGGTTGTACCCCATTCGTAGGTACCGCTGTTTGCTTTCATCCGGCCATTTAACACTTCAAAAAAACTAGTCAGTGCAATCGGGTCACGGCTTATAAATGCAATCTTATCGCCTTTCTGAATATCAAATTTTATTCTGTCGAAAATAGTTTTGCCTTCAATTTGTAATTTAAGATTATCAACTTTCAGTATCTCGTTACCCACTTCCCGTTCCTGTTTAAAAATAATGCCGGGGTATTTTCTGTTGCTTGGTTCAATATCTTCAATAACCAGTTTTTCCAACGCTTTTTTACGGGAAGTTGCCTGTTTACTTTTTGATGCATTGGCACTGAAACGTGCAATAAACTCCAGCAGGTCTTTACGCTTGTCTTCATTCTTCTTGTTCTTATCACTCATTTGGCGGGCAGCTAATTGAGAGCTTTCGTACCAGAACGAATAGTTACCGGTGTAAATTTTAATCTTACTCCTGTCCACATCGGCCACATGCGTACAAACCGAATCTAAAAAGTGACGATCGTGACTTACCACCAAAACAATATTCTGATAATCGGCCAGGAAATTCTCCAGCCAGCTGATTGTTTCCACATCCAGGTTATTGGTAGGCTCATCCAGCAACAAAATATCGGGGTTACCAAAAATGGCCTGTGCCAGCAAAACCCTTACTTTAATGTTAGCAGCAATATCTTTCATCAGCGTCTGCAGCAATTCATCTTTTACACCCAGGTCGCTCAGTAAAGTGGCAGCATCACTTTCAGCGGTATAGCCACCCATTTCGCCAAACTCATGTTCCAGGTCGCCGGCTTTAATTCCATCTGCTTCGCTAAAATCTTCCTTGGCATACAACGCATCTTTTTCGTGCATTACCTTCCACATTTTCTGGTGGCCCATCAGCACCGTATTTAATACAGTAATTTCATCAAAAGCAAACTGGTTTTGGTTTAAAACCGCCATGCGTTCGCCGGGTGTAATATCAATGGTTCCCTTATTGGGTTCAATTTCGCCGCTGATTATCTTTAAAAAAGAAGATTTACCGGCGCCATTGGCACCACTAATACCATAGCAGATTCCCTTGGTAAAACTGATATTCACCTCATCAAACAAAACCCGTTTGCCGTATGCCAGCGTTATATTATTTGCACTTATCATAATTGTAAAAAAGAGCGCAAAGATAAGGGAAGCGGTTGGCAGTTTGCAAATTGCAGTTGGCAAAATTTACTCCGCTAAAATGCCAGCTGCTCATTGTCAAATATCTTTTAGCAAATTATTCGCTAATAATATCCGAGATTTATACAATTCATCAACACTGTTAAATTAAACTGTAAAAAAGCACTTGAAATTATTTTTCAGTATATCATTTATACTTGCTGCTACTGTTTTAACAGCACAAAAGCATAGTTCAGTTACTGTTAATTTTGATTTTAATAAATATGAAATAACCCCGGCTACAGCCACAACCCTTGACAGTCTTATCAGTTTTATTCAGTCACACCCTCTTACTTTCACTATTGAATTATATGGCCATTGCGACAGTATCGGCAGTAATGAATACAACGATACGTTATCTGTAAAAAGAACAGAGGCGGTAAAAAATTACCTGGCATCCAGAGGGGTACAATCAAATACCATTACAAAAGAAGAAGGATTGGGCAAAAGACAACCTGTAAATAATAATGCTTCTGATTATGAACGTTTTTTAAATCGCAGGGTTGTTGTTACCCTGATAAGTATTGAAATGCCTGTGATTGCTGTACCTGTTGTGCCAGAAGTGAAACAGCCTGAACAAAAAAATGAAGAATCTATTGAAATACCGGTTAAAAAAACAATCGCCGATGTAGTAAAGGATCCCAAAACAAAGATTGGCACTAAGATCAGGTTGAAAAACCTGAATTTTATTGGTAACAGACATGTACTGTTGCCGGAATCAATTATGCCACTGATGGAATTGATTGACGTCATGAAAAATAATCCAGACCTTGAAATTTCTATTGAAGGACATATTTGTTGTTGGCCCAATAATAGTGATGGGTTAGATGAAGATTTGGGCACTTATAATTTATCGGAGATGAGGGCTAAAGCAGTTTATGATTATTTAATTAAAACCGGTATTGATGCCCGGCGCTTGTCCTATAAAGGCTTTGGCCACATGCATCCCATCTATTCCTATCCTGAAAATGATGAAGATCAAAGAATTGCCAACAGGAGAGTGGAAATAAGAATCATTAAAAAATAACCCCAACTGGTTCGACAAAAAGCCCGGGCTTTATCACCTTTTAGCGGGTGCATTTAGCCAACTGCCATACACTTGGGTAATAAATAAGTATTTTTGCGGCAACAGAATCAAAAAAGAAATGTCAATAGCAGAAAGTTTACAAAAAAGTACCATCGAAAGTTTATCGGCATTGTATAACCAATCCTTTTCTGATAAAGATTTTCAGATAAACCAGACCAAGCCCGAATTTGAGGGCGATTATACCGTGGTGATGTTTTCATTAGTTAAATCTTTAAAACTGGCGCCGGATGTTATAGGTAATCAATTGGGAGAGCATCTTGTAAAAAATTATCCGCAATTTTTTACTGCATTCAATATTATTAAAGGCTTTTTAAACCTTACCGTTGCCGATGCTTACTGGCAGAATTTGCTGAACAAAAATTACAATGACATTTGCTACGGCAAAAAAGCATTGAATGGCAAAAAAGTGATGATTGAATATGCATCGCCCAATACCAATAAACCTTTGCATCTTGGCCATTTAAGAAATATTTTTTTAGGGTGGAGTGTTGCCGAAATTTTAAAAGCCAGCGGTTACGAAGTAGTGAAAAGCTGCATCGTTAACGACCGGGGCATTCATATATGCAAGAGCATGATTGCCTGGCAAATGTTTGGTAACGGCGCCACGCCTGAAAGTACCGGGGTAAAAGGCGATCATCTTGTTGGGGAGTATTATGTAAAATTCAATGATGTTTATAAAGAACAGGTTGCTAAACTGATTGCAGCCGGTAAAACAAAAGACGAAGCAGAAAAAGAAGCGCCCATTATGAAAGCAACGCAACAAATGTTGCTTGATTGGGAAGATGGAAAACCCGAAGTGATGGAACTGTGGAAAACCATGAACAGCTGGGTGTATGCAGGTTTTGATGTTACCTACAACAGCATTGGTGCCGACTTTGACAAAATTTATTACGAAAGCAATACTTACCTGCTGGGCAAAGATATTGTGCAGCAAGGCATGGATAAAAAAGTTTTTTACCAGAAAGAAGACAGCAGTATCTGGATTGATTTAACTGCCGACGGATTAGATGAAAAGATTGTGCAACGCAGCGATGGCACTTCGGTTTACATTACCCAGGATATTGGACTGGCACTGCAGAAATACGATCAATATAAAATTGACCAGAGTATTTATGTAATTGGTAATGAGCAGAATTATCACATGAAAGTGTTGCAGTTAATTTGCCAAAAGCTGGGCATGCCCAATGCCGAAAATATTTTTCATTTAAGTTATGGTATGGTTGAATTAACCAGCGGAAAAATGAAAAGCCGTGAAGGCACCGTGGTTGATGCAGATGATATTGTTGATGAAATGATTTCCACATCGCAACAACATACCGAAGAACTGGGAAAGGTAAAAGATTTTACAGAAGCTGAATTGAAAACTTTGTACAACACCATTGGTTTGGGTGCCATGAAATTTTATTTACTAAGGGTTGATCCTAAAAAAACAATGGTATTCAATCCGGCCGAGAGTATCGATTTTCATGGCTTTACAGGCCCCTTTGTGCAATACACTTATGCAAGAATAAAAAGTATTTTAAGAAAACAAATAGACAATGGGCAATTGGCAATTGGCAATGATGCAATGACAAATGACTCAATGACCAATGACTTACTGACTAATGACTTATTAAAAGCCGAAAAAGAAGTTATTGTTGCTGCCGAACAGTATCCTTCCATAATAGAACAGGCTGCGCTGCAACACAATCCATCTGTAATTGCCAATTATATTTTCCATCTTGCCAAAACATTTAATTCATTTTACTCCGAACTTTCTGTTGCCAATGCTGAAACAGAAACAAAAAAACAACTGCGTTTAAAAATATCTTTATTCACCGCAAACGTTATAAAAAGCGGTATGGGTTTAATGGGCATTGCTGTACCCGAAAGGATGTAGTACCATTGCGGCTTAAAAATACTTTACCGGTTGCTTAAGGATAAAGCTGTTTTATTTTATGGGAACAGTTTTACCTGTATAAATCTTATTTTTGAAGGATGAAAAAGAAGGTTACCAAAATTGGAGTATTAACATCTGGTGGCGACAGTCCGGGCATGAATGCCTGTGTACGTGCTGTTGTACGTACCGGAATTTATCATGGTTTAGAAATGTATGGTATCATGCGGGGTTATACCGGCATGGTTGAGGATGACATTATTAAAATGGAAAGCCGCAGTGTTGCCAATATCATTCAGCGTGGCGGCACCATTTTAAAAACATCGCGTTGTAAAGAATTTTTTGAACCCGAGGGCAGAAAAAAAGCCTACGAAAATTTAAAAAACCACGGTATTGATGGATTGGTGATCATTGGTGGCGATGGCAGTTTCAGGGGTGCACAGATATTCAGCAATGAATATGATATTCCCTGCATTGGCTTACCCGGCACTATTGATAAAGACATTGCCGGTACCGATTTTACCATTGGTTTTGATACTGCCGTAAACACAGCTGTTGAAGCAATTGATAAGATACGAGATACTGCCGAAGCACATGACCGTTTATTTATTATTGAAGTGATGGGGCGTGATGCCGGTTATATTGCACTGCACAGCGGTATTGCAACTGGTGCCGAAAATATTTTAATACCGGAACGTAAAACAGAAATTGAAGTTATCATTTCGCAACTTCAGGAAAAAGAAAGACGACATAAACTGGTTAACTTAATTGTAGTTGCCGAAGGCGATGAATTTGGCGGTGGCAATGAAGTTGCAAAAGTTATAAAATCACGATTACCATTGCTGGAAGTAAGGGTTTGCATTTTAGGCCATATTCAGCGAGGCGGCTCTCCAAGTTGTATGGACAGGCTTATTGCCAGCCGTATGGGATATCATGCAGTAGAATCGCTGGTTGAAGGAAGGCATAATGTATTTGTTGGAATTGTAAATAATAAGATGAATTATATTCCATTGGATGAAGCCATTAAGAAAAAACAACGCATCAGCGAAGAGTGGCTGAAGATTGTAAAAATACTGGCGACGTAGAGAAAGCCGCAAGGGAAATAGTTGCAAGGGAGAAGCAAACAAAATTGAAAGCTAAGCAAATCAGCAAAAGAATTTACATTAAAATCTGCCCCCTTGAAGCCTGAAGCTTGTAGCTAATAAAAACTTTAAATTAAATACAACCCACCAAATAAATGAGCAAACACATCAGTAAGTACCTGCATCAGCAAATGGATAAAGAAACCGGCATTTTTCATTCGCAAAAAAGAACAAAAATTGTAGCTACTGTTGGTCCGGCCTGCGATAATCTTGAAAAACTGCTTGAACTGGCTAAAGCGGGCGTAAATGTTTTCAGGCTTAATTTCTCTCATGGAACCTACGAAAACAAAAAAGAAATAATTGAATATATACGTACCATCAATAAATCGCAGCCGTTTAATATTGCCATATTAGGCGACCTGCAGGGTCCTAAATTAAGGGTGGGCGATCTTGAAAACGGACAGATAGAACTGGGTGAAGGTGAGGATATCATTTTTACTACAGAGAAAATGACCGGCACAAAATCTAAAGTGTACGTTTCGTACCCCAACTTAACTACAGATGCAAAAGTTGGTGAACGTATTTTTTTGGATGATGGTAAAATGGAAGTGAAGGTAAAATCGATACTTAATGAAAAAGAGATTTTAGTAAGCATTACGATTGGCGGAACACTATTACCAAAAAAAGGTGTTAACCTTCCCGATTCGGAATTAACCATGCCTTCCATGACTGAAAAAGACTATGCCGATCTTGAATTCATTATTGAAAATAACCTCGACTGGGTGGCACTTTCCTTCGTTCGCAGAAAACAGGATATAGTAGAACTGAAAAGCAAAATTGCCGAAAAGAAAAGTAAAATAAAAGTAATTGCAAAGATTGAAATGCCCGAAGCATTAAAAAACATCCGCGACATCATTGTTGAAAGCGATGGCATTATGGTTGCCCGTGGCGATTTGGGGGTTGAGCTTCCGGTAGAACAGGTGCCGATTATACAAAAGGAACTCATCCGCAAAAGTATGCACCGTGCCAAACCGGTAATTGTGGCAACACAAATGATGGAAAGCATGATGGACCGTACAAAACCCAACCGAAGTGAAGTAAGTGATGTGGCCAATGCAGTGCTGGAAGGTGCAGATGCAGTAATGCTGAGTGGCGAAACAGCTATGGGTGAATACCCTGTGCAGGTTGTAGAAACCATGGTAAAAATTATTCTGGAAGTAGAAAAAACGGTGTACGATTATAACCGGGATGATATTCTTTCGCCACAACCCCACTCGCCTTCTTTTTTAAGCGATGCTATTTGTTACAGTGCCTGCAAACTGGCAAATGATACAAACGCACGTGCTTTAATAGGCATGACACAAAGTGGTTACACAGCTTTTATGCTCAGCAGCTACCGGCCAAAAGCACCGTTGTATATTTTCAGTAAAGAAAAAACTTTATTAGCCCAGTTAAGTTTGAGCTGGGGCGTACGGGCATTTTATTATGCCGAAGAAGAAAGCCTGGATGATATTATTTTTGACCAGATTAATATTTTAAAAGAACGGGGCTTTTTAAATTCAGGCGATGTAGTCGTAAATACCGGAAGCACACCGGTTGAACAGCATCTGCCAACGAATATTGTAAAAGTATCAACGGCTGAATAAACCAGTTCGGAGTTATTAGTCAGGAGTTCGAAGTTAACTGCTAACCAATAACTCCTGACTCTTAACTCCTGACTTGCATCTTTTATTCCCAACTGCAAATAATAACAGCCGCAATAATATTTCCAACTATAGCATAACCTGCATTAATTAAAAACAAGCTACACGGTTTTTTCTCATACAAATAATTTACCCCTACAGCAGCAGCACAAAAACAGCAGCCGGTAACGGCGCCCAATTTCAGGCCATTCAACCAGCCTTCGCCACGTATGCCAATACGCTCGGCAATTACAGCAATGGCAAGGCATTGTACAAACATTAATACAAGCGAACCTCCAAACATCAACCTTATCCCTTTTTTGGCATCAGGATTATTCACATCAATTTTAAGATCTGATATCCAACGTTTGGCAAATAAAAATTTGGAATACCACAATGCACCTAAAATAAAATAAGCAAGAGCCGCTA
>JANMWP010000328.1:0-1546 GCA_031394065.1 Chitinophagaceae bacterium | reverse complement strand
GAAAGCGCTGCAAAAATATTCAGCGAAGAAAATGTTGAAACCGTAGAAGCATAAAATTAAAAATTAAGAATTTAAAAATAATAGACATGAAGCCGTCTGATGTATTAATAAAGCCGATTTTATCTGAAAAAGCTAACAAGCAAACAGAAAAAATGAACCGTTACTCTTTTGTAGTGGATAGAAAAGCGAATAAGCTGGAGATAAAAAAAGCAATTGAAAGTTTTTACGGTGTAACTGTTGATAGTGTGAATACTATTGTTGTGCCTTCAAAAGCAAAATCAAAATACACTAAAGCCGGATACATAACAGGCCGCAAGCCAGCTAAAAAGAAAGCAATAGTAACCATTGCAAAAGGCGAATCAATTGATTTGTACGGCAGCGGAGTATAATATTAATTAATGAATGGTATTCAATTACCGCAAAAATTGAAAAAATAAAATAAAATGGCATTAAGAAAATACAAACCAACAACAGCAGGAACCAGGTGGAGAATTGGTAATGCTTACGAAGAGATCACTACAAATGTTCCGGAAAAATCTTTGCTTGAAGCACAGAAAAATACCGCTGGCCGTAACTCTCAGGGCAGAAGATCAATGCGCTATATGGGTGGTGGAAACAAAACCATGTATCGTATTATCGATTTTAAAAGAAGTAAGAAAGATATTCCTGCAACTGTTAAGACCATTGAGTATGATCCAAACCGTACTGCTTTTATCGCATTATTAAATTATGCAGATGGAGAAAAGCGTTACATCATTGCTCCACAGGGATTACAGGTTGGGCAAACAGTAATAAGCGGCGATGCTGTTGCACCGGAATTAGGAAATGCGTTGATGTTTAAGAACATGCCTTTAGGTACAAACGTTCACAACATTGAAATGCAGCCGGGCCAGGGTGGAATACTTGTACGCAGTGCAGGCACATCGGCTCAGTTAAGTAACAAAGAAGAAAAGTACGCAATATTAAAAATGCCAAGTGGTGAATTGAGAAAAGTGTTGATCAAATGTTACGCAACCGTAGGTGTTGTAAGCAACAGCGATCACAGTTTGGAGAGCATGGGTAAAGCAGGCCGTAACCGTTGGAAAGGTATTCGTCCACGTACAAGAGCGGTAGCGATGAACCCGGTAGATCACCCGATGGGTGGTGGTGAAGGTAGAGCAAGTGGTGGTCACCCACGTAGCCGTAAAGGTAAATATGCAAAAGGTCAGATTACCCGTACAAAAGGGAAAGGCTCAAGCAAATTGATCATAACCAGGAGAAATGGGAAGAAATTACCCAATTCATAAAAAACAAATGTGCTAATTAGCCAATGTGCTAATGTGCTAATTGTTAAAATGCTCTGAATCGCTTCAGAGAAATAAACAAAAAACAAATATAAAATGAGTCGTTCGTTAAAAAAAGGTCCTTACATAGAAGCAAAGCTTGAAGCTAAAATTCTTGCAATGGCCGAGGGGAAAAGTAAGAAAGGTGTTATCAAAACATGGAGTAGAAGAAGTACAATTTCTCCTGATTTCGTTGGACAGACTTTCGCAGTACACAACGGTAA
>JANMWP010000305.1:0-2484 GCA_031394065.1 Chitinophagaceae bacterium | reverse complement strand
TACTGTTGAATAAATTTGCTGAAGCTTATTTTTTTACCAGGGAGCAGTTATAGCAATACATCCTCGCTTTTGACAAGCCCATACATGCTACTGGAATATACCCCCAACCGAAATTATAAAAGCCGGTACAGCATCATAATTTAAGCGTTGTAATACCTGCCCTGGAAGACAGTGTGGATTTATCAATAACCACCTGTTCATTTATTTCTGCCAAGCCTTTGTCTGTCATGGTTGGTGCCAGTTTTTTAAGCAGTTTGATAAATTTTTGCTGCTGGCTCCTGTTCAACTCTCTTAAACGGAAGGCAAGATAATATTCCCCTTCTCTTCCCATCGGGCCAATGCTGTCAACCGCCATACGTTTTATCCGGTTCTGTTTTTTAAAGCTGTTGATCAGTTTAATAACCGGTGCTTTATCCGGCACGCCGCAGCACATGCTGTTAAACGAAATCACTATCGGGTACGTATTAACATGCTGTGCTGTTGAAACAGCAGCAATAACAATAATGAAACTTAAGACCAGGGTTATCTTCTTCATGGTATTTAGTTAATGTTATACTATCAGAGGCAAAGATGATGATTTAGTTTAACTGCCAGGTATATTTAACAATACCTGTTACTGGTTTTTCTGAATAACTGCCTCAATTTGAATTACCTGAAATATAAATCAAAAACATTTTAAACTGAAATTATACAGGAAACCGGTTTATTTAATATTATTTTTATAAAAAGAAATTTTCATGAAATACAGTACGCTATTTTTTCTGCTTAACATGGTTTGCATGGGTGCTTTTTGCCAGCGCAAAAATTCGAAAGTTGTATATACAGTACCCGATTCTATTAAAGCCGCCGGGTTTTATGCCGAAATAAAAATTACCGGCAGCAGTAAATTTAAGAACAGCATCATTGGCATTGCTGCTAATGATGCGATTGTTGGCCTGGGATATAACAAGGAACAAAAGATAATTCAATTTCGTTTTTTTGATAAGCCACGGCCAGATGTTGCATTTGGCAAAGATGCTTACCCGTATGGCCTAGGCAATGCCTGGAACTATGACTGGAAGTATAACGAAACCTATCCCCTGCTAATAGTAACTGCCAGCGATTCGGCAGCCAACAAAACATTGTACTCGGGCTATATTTTTCTCCCCGATGAAAAAAAATGGAAACTGATTGCCACCCACAGCTATAGTGATACCATAGGGCTAAAATTCGCCGCCAACAATAACAGAAGCAAATCTTCCGTGACATACAGCAACCGCTGGCTCTTACGCAGCAATGGCAACTGGAAGGCGCTTGACTCTCAAACAACCAAACCGCCGGTGCTGCGCCCAATGCCCAGTATTGACAGTGTTGCCCAACAAAAAAAGGAAGAAGATATTTTGCGTACAAAACTGCCAAAAGACAGTATTACTTATGAAGAAGGCATGTTTTATCAACCCATAAAAGAAGGAACCGGCAAATTGGTAAAAGCTACCGATACGGTTACGGTTCATTACAAAGGCTGGCTCTTTGGCGATGGAACCGTGTTTGATGAAACCAAAGAAAAGCCGGCAACATTTCCTTTAAGCAGGTTGATACAGGGATGGCAGCTTGGCCTGGCACACTGCAAAGCGGGTGGAAAAATCAGGTTGTTCATTCCCTCGGGCAGCGCTTATGGTATACGCACACGTTCCGCCGAAATTCCGCCAAACAGTATTTTGGTGTTCGACATAGAAGTGCTGGATGCAAAAGAGAAAATAATTAAATAACTTTTTGTTATACAGTTATGTCTTTATCAGCTCAAATTGCAAAACATTTCAGAGAAATTCATTTTGGAGGCAACTGGACTTCATCTAACCTGAAAGATAACCTGGCAAACGTTAGCTGGCAGCAGGCTGTAACAAAGGTGTATGATTTTAATACCATTGCAACATTGGTTTACCATACCCATTATTTTGTACAAGCCGTGCTGAAGGTTTTACAGGGCGAACCCTTAAATGCCAGTGATAAATTAAGTTTCAGCCATCCGCCAATCTTATCTCAACGAGATTGGTAAACATTTTTGGAAAAGGTTTGGGCCGATGCCGAAAGCTTTGCCAAACTTGTTGAACAACTGCCCGAACATATACTTTGGGAAGACTTTACGGATGGAAAATACGGAAATTATTACCGCAATCTGCATGGTATTATTGAGCATACCCATTATCATTTGGGGCAAATTGTGTTGATCAAAAAAATACTGGCACAATCCCAAACCACAAACCGGTAATAAGTTTCAGTACTTTTGCCTGCATGTCAAAACCTGTTATCAGCAATCTTATTTTTACTATTTATGTGATGATACAGCAGAAATGATAAAATATCTGCCCCCATCTTTAAACCCAAAAAAAGTAAAGAAGGTTTAAAGCCAAAAAAAACCGGCAACAGTATCATTAAATGCATGGGTATAATACGGAGATAAGGCAGAAAGAACATGGTACTGAGGTTTAATGTTACTGTACGTTC
>JANMWP010000274.1:0-2792 GCA_031394065.1 Chitinophagaceae bacterium | reverse complement strand
CACTGTTTATGACAATGTAAATGTATTGATGGATGCGTCTGTATTTGGTATTGGCATATTCAACAGGGCGTTACAAACCATTGACTTTCCAGCTACCTACGAAGACGGCGAAGCGCTGCCTTTTTATGCAAATACTGTTGATGATGAAAACCGCTTTGCCGTTATCTGCTTTAAAGAAGGTAAGGAAATAACCCTGGGTCATTTGGATGAAGAACATAAAGCCTTCACACAGGAAGTGCCCACCCCGCATGAGGGCAAGCAGGCTGTTTCACTCATCTATCTGCCGCTGGTGGTAAAAGAAAAGAAACTGGGCGTAATTACCGTTCAAAGTTTTCAGCAAAACGCCTATTCAGATTATCATTTATTTATGCTTCGCAATATTGCCATTTATACAGCGATTGCGTTAGAAAATGCTGAGTCATTCGAAATGCTAAGTCAAACTGTTGTCACACTCCGGGCTACACAAGCTCAATTAATTCAAAGCGAAAAAATGGCTTCGCTTGGAGAACTCACTGCAGGCATAGCGCATGAAATACAAAACCCCTTAAACTTCGTGAATAATTTTTCTGATGTAAATAGAGAATTGCTTGTTGAATTAAAAGATGAAGCTGATAAAGGAAACATTGATGAAGTAAAAGCAATTACAAATGATGTTATTGCAAATGAAGAAAAAATCAATCATCATGGCAAACGTGCAGAGGCAATCGTGAAAGGCATGTTGCAACATTCACAGGCGAGCACAGGAAAAAAAGAACCTACAAACATCAATGCTTTAGCAGATGAATATTTACGGTTGGCTTATCATGGATTAAAAGCAAAAGACAAATCTTTTAATGCCACATTGAAAACAGATTTTGATGAAACAATTGGTAACATCAACATCATTCCGCAAGACATTGGGAGGGTGATTTTGAATTTGATTACTAATGCGTTTTATGCTGTGAATGAGAAGTCCAAACAAAACATTGTCGGATATAAACCTACTGTTGAAGTGAGTACAAAAAAGGCTAATGGCAAAATCGAAGTCAGTGTAAAAGACAATGGTAACGGCATCCCGCAAAAAATACTCGACAAAATCTTTCAACCATTCTTTACCACCAAACCTACCGGGCAGGGAACAGGGTTAGGATTATCACTATCTTATGACATTATCAAAGCACATGGAGGAGAAATAAAAGTTAATAGCACTGAAGGTGAAGGAACTGAGTTCAAA
Source organism: Chitinophagaceae bacterium (assembly GCA_031394065.1). GTDB lineage: Bacteria > Bacteroidota > Bacteroidia > Chitinophagales > Chitinophagaceae > Ferruginibacter. The sequence goes on along the minus strand of JANMWP010000274.1, from coordinate 1,579 downwards.
ATTCAATTACCAAACAATCAAACACACTCATGAAAAAATTATGCCTGGGCTTACTGGTTATTGTTCTGATTGCTAACAAAGCAACGGCACAGGATTTTATTGCTGACAGCATAAAATCTGTGATTGCAAATACAAAATCAGATTCTGTCAAAGCTGATGCTTTTTTCAATCTCATAAATTATGAAGCTAATACTTTACATAATATTGACACTGCTATTAAGCTTATGAATAGCACATTGGCATTTGCCAGGCAAAAAGGAATGGTAAAGGAAGAACTTAAGGTATTGGGCTCGTTGCGTTGGGTAAATTATTATTGGTATCTTGATGAGAACAAAGGAAATCAGTTGACATTGCAAGCGATCTCAGTAGCCCGTCAGCATCATTTAAAGAAAGAGGAAATAGACTTACTTTTAGGCTTCACTGATAATCTCAGTAATAAGCCAGATACAGTAAAGCTATTGATAGAACAAGCTTTGAACCTGTCTGTACAATATAAGCTGGTTGAACAGCAAATTAAAGCCATTACAGCAAAAGGAAAATTTTGTGCTGCTACCAAACCTGATTCAGCAAAATTTTATTTCTATCAGGGATTGATCATTGCCCGCCAATCTCATTTGCCAGGCAGCGAAGTAAATGTGCTGCAAACAATGGCAAACACTTATGCGGACAACCATTGGGGCGACAGCGCAAAATACCTGATGCAGGAGGCGCTGAGGGTTGCCAGGGAAAATCATTTGGCTGATCTGGAAATAAACTTGCTGGGCAATTTTACAAACAGTAGTGGCAACTTCTTTTTAAAAGATTCATTAAATACTTTTTTTGACCGTATGCTTTTACTGAGTCGTCAATTGAATAGGGATTCATTGGGGATAATTTTAAATTTTGCAAATACCTGTAATACAATAGGAAATTTCCCTAAAGCCCTCCAGACCTGTTTGAAGCTGTTGCATGTATATGAAGCACGGAAGGATAGTTTAGCTATTGGATCTACCTTGATTCAGATTGGTATAGTATACTTGCATGCAAAAGACTTTAAAAAATCACTGGAATATAATTACCAGGCATTAAAATACCTCTCAAAAAATGAGGGCAATAGTGAGGCCGCTTACAGGTATTTGGCACAGAGCTATTGGGGGTTAAAACAAAACGATTCTGCCCGCTATTATGCACATAAAGCATATCAAGCTGCGATTAGCATTTCCCATGGACCTGATAATATTTATGGCGGCGTCTTGAATGATCTTGGCACGGTTTATTTTGGGATTGGTGAAGACAGTTTAGCACTTGACTTTCTGCGCAGAAGTTTTATTTATTTTACGCTGAATCATAATAATGAACTTGTTAATTATGCAGAAACCACACTGGGTCTGGCTAATTATTTCAAAAAAGCTGGCCTGGCAGATTCCAGTTTTCATTATGCAAAGCTGACTTTTACTACTTCCCAAAACAGAGGCTTCCTTAATTATCTCTCTGAGTCCAGTGGGCTTATTGCAGATTATTACAACCATAAGCATAATACAGACAGCGCCTACTATTACCAGCAAATAGGTTTTGATGCCTATAAGACGCTTTATAGTGA
>JANMWP010000237.1:0-3582 GCA_031394065.1 Chitinophagaceae bacterium | reverse complement strand
CTTTCGTTTTTTATTATGGAAGTGATTTTTTAAGCACCCAGGTAATGCATGATGGAAGCAATATAAAATACTTTTTTAAATCGGCTGCTGAGGTAAGGTCCTGGTATAATACTGAAGTAGGCGATATAAGCTATGCAGGATATTTTGGCATTGCCTCCAATTTGTTTATTATGAAGATTTCGGCAGTGCTTTCAATAATTTCGTTTAATAAATACCTGATCATTACTTTATTTTTTGGCCTTTTTTCTTTTGCCGGACTTTGGCGGCTCTTCCTGGTGTTTAAAAACATAAATAAAGGAAAAGAACTTAAAATTTTAGCCTGGGCTATTTTATTTATTCCTTCTGTTTGGTTTTGGGGAAGCGGCCTCATTAAAGATTCAGTATGCATTGGCAGTATCGGCTTCATCATTCACTTTCTTTATAAACTATTTATTAAAAAAGAGTTTTCTGTTAAAAGTATAATTGCTTTGGTTGTACTTATTTATATAGTCAGCATCATAAAAAGTTACATTATTATAGTACTTGCTGTTGGCCTTTCAGTATTTATATTTTACAGATTTATCTCCCCGTTTAAAAATATAGTTATCAGGGGATTTATCATTTTAGCATTTCTTATTGCTGTGCTTGTTGCTACTTTTGTAACAAATTTTTCAAGTCAGCTTAAATTACTGGGCGAAGAATCAATGGTGCAGGTAGATTCATTTAAACGGAATTATGATGCTGCACAAAATGAGGACGAAAGAAGCAGGGCATACCTGGAAACCAAAGAAATAGATCCTTCGCTGGCCGGTATGATTGCACATAGCCCGGTTGCAATTTTCAATTGCCTTTACAGACCATTTATTTGGGAAAGCAAAAAAATATTTATTGTATTCAGCTCATTTGAATCGCTGCTGCTTCTTCTATGTACTTTGTATATTATAGTTAAATTGAAATTCTTTGGCTTTTTCACAGAAATTTTAGGCAACCCTTTTGTTTTGGTTTCCTTTATCATGTCAATTCTCTTTGCTGTTATTATCGGATTTACTACCTATAACTTTGGAACCATGGCAAGGTATAGGATAATTTTACTTCCCTTTTATCTTTTTACTTTGGTTAGTTTGTATACTACATACCTGGATAAAAAAAAGGTTTCCGCTTAAATTTACCTTTACATGAAAGCAACATTGTTTTATTTTTTATAAGTTTAACAACTGAGAAATATATGTTTTCATATAAGAATTCAAGCTGTTCGGCTTAAATCGCTAAATTTGCAGGCATTTAATAATTTATTTTAATGATGAATAACCATAATAATCAAACCGGCGTATTTGTGATATCGCTCGATTATGAATTATTATGGGGTGTTTGGGATGTTACAACTAAGGAAAAATACGGCCCCCATATAATAGGTGTAAAAGAAGTAATTCCTGCATTATTGAAAGAATTTGAAACCTATAGTATTAAAGCAACCTTTGCAACAGTTGGGATATTGTTTTCAAAAACCAAAGAAGGATTGACTGGTTTTATACCCCAAAAAAAACCGGCTTACTCAAATCCTGAATACAATGTTTATATAAAAGAGTTTGTTGCAATTGGCAATGATGAAAATGATGACCCCTATCATTTTGGTTATACCATTTTTGAAATGCTTAAACAAAGCCCTCACGAGCTTGCCACACATACCTTCAGTCATTATTATTGCCTGGAGGAAGGGCAATCGGCCGATGAATTTGATGCTGATATAAAAGCTGCAGTTAAAATTGCAGCCGCAAATAATATAAACATGTGCAGTTTGGTTTTTCCCCGCAACCAGATTAATGAAATTTACCTGCCGGTTTTGGTAAATAACGGTATAAATGTTTATCGTGGTAATCCCCAATCATGGATTTACAAGCCAAGGAAATTTTCTGCCGAAGTCCCTTTCATAAGACTTTGCCGCCTGTTCGATACTTATTTTCCCATTTCAGGCAACAACACTTTTTCTATAACCAAAGATTCCGGGTTACCTGTTAATGTACCGGCCAGCCGTTTTTTTAAACCATACAATAAAAATTTAGCATGGCTTGAAAAACTGAAGTTAAAAAGGATAATGAACGAGATGACCTATGCGGCAAAAAACAACAAACTCTATCATCTATGGTGGCATCCGCATAACTTTGGCGTTAATATCAGGGAAAACATGGATAATCTTACCGTCTTATTAAACCACTATCAGTTCCTGCATACAAAATACGGCTTCACCAATCTTACCATGAAAGAAGCAGCGGGTTATTGAAATGTGCCTGTTAATTTACAATTCTCAGATCTGATCAAAAAGTATTTGACATTACATGCAACAAAAAAAAATTATTTTACTGGCTTCTGATTGTGAATCATCACGATGGGTTTACAATGCCTTGAAAAGTAATTTTAATTTGAGTGCAGCAATTATTGAACAGCCGGTAAGTAAAAAAACGCTGATCAAAGGCAGGTTAAAAAAAATCGGATTGATAAAGGTTACCGGGCAGATTATGTTTTCATTATTAATTGTACCCTTTTTAAAAATGAAATCAAAAAAGCGTAAAGCCGAATTACTGAATTTATATAATCTAAGCGCTGAATCTTTTGACCCTGCCAACTCATTTCAGGTAAATTCTGTAAATGAAGAAGCCTGTTTGCATTTGCTGCAACAATTACAGCCAGACATTATTTTAGTTAACGGCACACGTATCATCAGCAAAAATATTTTGCAATCAACAAAGGCTGTTTTTATAAATATGCATGTGGGCATTACACCTAAATACCGTGGGAGTCATGGTGGTTACTGGGCTTTGCATAATAATGATATCACCAATTTTGGCACAACCATTCACCTGATTGATACCGGTGTTGATACCGGTGCAGTAATAAAACAGGTATTTACAAAACCAGGCAGTAAGGATAATTTTACAACCTATCCCATTTTGCAAACAGCAATTGGTATTGTAGCATTAAAAGAACTATTACCAAACATTATAAACGGGGAATACCAGGCAGTAAGTAACACAGTAAAAGGTAAAATGTACTACCAGCCAACAATCTGGCAATATTTATCCCAATAAGAAACCTGATTTGTTATTCAGTAATTACAGAGCGATACCAGCCGGCAGTTTCCTTTACCATTCTTGCTGTATTAAAATAAGTAACATATTTTTCATACGCTGCGTCGGCTAATCGTTTTCTTTCTTCCGGATTCTGCAATAAATAAATTATTTTTTCAGCAAGTTCACTGCTGTTAAATACCGGTACCAGCAGGCCTGTTTGTTCGTTCGTTATTATCTCATTAGCAGCAGGTGCATCAAATGCAATAACCGGTAACTTTATTGCAAAGGCTTCAATAAACACAAGCCCAAATGATTCGTACATTGATGGTGAAACCAGTATATCGGAATTTGACATAAATGGATATTGGTTTTGCTGAAACCCTAAAAACAAAATATTTTTTTCTATACTCAATGAGACTGCCTGTTGCTGCAGCAGTTGTTGTTGTGTACCATTACCGATAACCAGCAGCCTTACCCCAGGGAAAAACTTTATCACTTCCGGCATGGCATTCAATAAATAAGTATGCCCCTTCACTTC
>JANMWP010000218.1:0-2516 GCA_031394065.1 Chitinophagaceae bacterium | reverse complement strand
CTACCTGAGTAAATAAAAAAACTGAATAGTAAAAGGGTTATTTTTTTCATGAACACAATTTAGTTACAATTTTCGTTTTTTAAAATTACTTAAATTATAGGTCACTCCAATTCCCACTCCCGACATCTTTTTCCTGAACCTTTCATTTTTATCTCCGCCAGGTGTAGTCTGCACTTCCGTATCAGTTGTGTACTCCGCAAACAGAAATTGAAAGCCGAGTTTAACACCCCAGGAATCGTTCCACTTATACTTTACAAACAGTTCGCTGTTTAAAGATCCCCTGTCATTGTCGCTAATTAACAAAACATTAAACGGGGTTGGCTTTGCAGTTACTGCAACACCGGTTGCAAAATTATTGCCATAATAAATGCCGCTTTGTTTTTTCCCAAAACTAAAGCCAATTGCATCTATTGTAAAACCAACATAGAATTTTTTACTCAAATTGTAGCCAATGTTCAGATTCAGGTTTAAAAAATTTGTTTGTGCTTTGGGAAATAAAACCGAATCGATATTCTGATCAATATCATTGCTAAATAAAACAGTAGGATCTGTTTTGCCGCTGGTTAATTTAGCTGGCGCTGTTCTAAAATACAGGTTGCTGCCGAAATAACTTGTAAACTTTGCACCCAGCCCTAACTCAAGTCTTTTATGTTTGCCATATTTCCAGTTATACACATAAGCCAATGCCCCACTTGCCTGCGATGAACCGATACCTCCGGTAAGCTCAACAAAATTATCAACCGGCCTGGCAGTTTTATGTTGTGCATTTGCAGCATTGAAAAGAAATACTGAAAGGATAGTTGCAATGAAAATCTGTTTCATAAATTTCGATATTTTGTTTTTACTTTAATTCGGTATATCCAAACTGAATACGGTATTGAGCACACCAGATGATTACATATTTATAATTGGCCACATCGGGTTCTGCAGCTAATTCATAATTGAATGTGCAGTTCCTGTATTTTAAAAGTCCCAAATCTTTGTACTCAACAGGCGGCATGGCATTGTTACCAATGGTTTTTGAAAAATAAACATGTATATCAGGGCCATTGTAAGATGAAAAATTTTTGAAGACCAGGTAATACTTTGAGCCTGCCTTTTCTATACTTACATCTCCCCTGGCTTTATCGCCAAATTCGCCACCGATTAAAGTACCGGTGTATAAAACCACTGTCTGCGTGTCTTGTGGCGGTACAATAATTTCATTGCCATAAGCAGGCAGGTTGTCCTTTTTGCAACTCATCATAAACAAACCTGCGATAAATAATAAACTGTAAAATGCTTTCATAACCATTTTTTTAAGAGTTGAAATTAAAACACAGCCTTATTACTGCATGTCGGGCAGATGACCATTCGGTTTTTTCACAGTTCTTTCACTTTTAAAGAGTATACGTAAATATTCAGGCAAGGGTTCACCAAATTGTTACAATTCTCCAAAATGAAATATTTAGATCAAACTGCTATCCCTCAATATTGAATTTTATTTTAAAAAGATTGAATAAAAACGCTTGCATAAACTATCCCTATCTTTGTTACAACCGCTTACTAAAAGCGGATCTGAAAATTATCTACCCCCGGCTTTGAATAATCATAATACAGATATCATAATAATTGGTGGCGGACTTGCCGGACTAGTAAGTGCCATTCATTTATCAAAGGCAGGTTTAGCTGTTACACTTATTGAAAAAAATGAGTTTCCAAAGCATAAGGTTTGCGGCGAATACATCTCAAACGAAGTATTACCTTACCTGCAGCAACTTGGTGCAGATCCTATGACCACAGGTGCTAAAAAAATAAACCGTTTTTTATTGAGCACCACCCGTGGAAAAACAATTGAAACAAAATTGCCCCTCGGAGGTTTTGGCGTAAGCCGTTTTACGTTGGATAATTTTCTTTTACAAAAAGCATTACAAAATAATTGTACACTTATTCAGGATACCATTTTGGATGTTCATTTTGCTAATGATATTTTCAGGGTAACAACCAAAGCAGGAAATGAATTATCTGCAAAAATTGTAATTGGCGCTTTTGGCAAAAGAAGCAATATGGATATTACACTTGACAGGGCTTTCATAAAAAACAGGTCTCCCTTTGTAGCAGTAAAAACGCATGTGCAGGGCAGCTTTCCGGATGACCTGGTAGCATTGCATAATTTTGATGGCGGCTACTGCGGCGTATCGCAGGTTGAAAACGGAAATCTCAATCTCTGCTATCTTGCCAATTACAAAAGTTTTCAGCAGTACAAAAATATTGATGCATTTAATAAAGCCGTTCTTTTTAAAAACCCGCATTTAAAAAATATTTTCGAAAATTCTGTTCCGGTTTTTGAGCAGCCATTAACCATCAGCCAGATTTCCTTTTCCAATAAAACAACTGTGCAGGACCATATACTCATGTGCGGCGATGCTGCAGGCATGATACACCCTTTATGCGGCAATGGCATGGCCATGGCTATACACAGTGCTAAAATTGCTTCGGAACTGGTGATTGATTATTTCGACAAAAAAATAAAAACC
>JANMWP010000141.1:0-3571 GCA_031394065.1 Chitinophagaceae bacterium | reverse complement strand
CTTTAAAGAATTCTAACCTTCCTTACCGGAAGGTTTTTTTATGCCTCTGGGTTAAAAAATATTTTCCAGTTGGTTTAAATGGGTAACGGTGTAAGTGGGTTTTATTTCAGGCACTGCATTAATGTGGTTTACAAAAACAGTATCCATACCTGCATTCATGGCACCCTGTATATCGGCATCCAGGTTATCACCAATCATAATGCTTTCGGCCAAAGATGATTTTGCCTTGTCCATTGCAAAATCAAAAATTTCTTTTTTAGGTTTCAGGCTGTTGCTGGCTTCAGATGTTATTACGTGGGTAAAATAACTGCTGAGTCCGCTGTTATTCAACTTGCTCCACTGTGTTTTTTCAAAACCATTGGTGATTAAATGCAGGTCGTATTTTTTTGCTTTCAGGTAATCTAAAATTTCGATGGTATGCGGAAAAAGCATTTTTTTTGTTGGCAGTATCTCTAAAAACCGGCCACTCATTTCCCTGGCCAGCGGTTCATCAGCAATTTTAAAATCAAGCATGGTACGCCACATACGCTTCCATTTCAAATCCTCCGAACTGATGAGTCCTTTATGATACCGGTCCCACAATATTTCATTGTGGTATAAATATTTAGGATAAAAATCTTCAAATGCAATCTGTATCCTTGTATCCAGGGTTAATATGGTATAAAGATCTGCCAGTGATGCTTTGGCATTGGCATCAAAATCCCAAAGAGTATGGTCGAGGTCGAAAAAAAGATGTTTATATTGGGGCATTGTTTTTTTTGATACAAAATTTAGATGTAGAGAGATTAACTTTATCAGAAATTGCAAGATACTAATTAACAAAACACCAATGAACATTGTAATAACCGGCGCATCAAAAGGATTGGGAAAAGCTATTGCAGAAGCTTTTGCAGCCGATAAACAGGGGCATCACTTTTTTTTGTGTGCAAGAAACAAAACAGATCTTGAAAAAACCGGAAAAGAATTACAGGAGCGTTTTCCGGAATCTAATATACTTACCAAAACATGTGATGTAGCCGATAAAACAGCCTTGCAGGATTTTGTAAACTGGATATACAGCCTTACAGATAGGGTAGATATTTTAGTGAATAATGCCGGTGTTTATTTACCCGGCAGTGCTTATGGCGAAGATAATGGCATGCTGGAAAAACTGATGGAAATAAACCTGTACAGTGCTTATCATTTAACAAGACTTATTTTACCCGGTATGATTAATACCAATCCTTCGACAGGCTCAGGAGGCCATATTTTTAATATCTGTTCCATAGCTTCGCTGGTTGCTTATCCAAATGGCGGTGCATATGGTATCAGTAAATTTGCTTTGTACGGGTTTAGCAAAAACCTGCGTGAAGAAATGAAGCCGCATGGCATTAAAGTTACCCATGTTTTGCCCGGAGCGGCTTATACCGATAGCTGGACTGGCAGCGGTATTGATCCCAATCGCATTATGGAAGCTGCCGATGTTGCGAAAATGGTTTATGCTGCAGCACAGCTTTCGCCACAGGCCTGTGTTGAAGAAATTATTTTACGGCCACAGTTGGGCGACCTGTAACCTCACCCCAACCCTCTCCAAGGGAGAGGGAGTTTAACAATTAATTTCAACCATTTATACTTTTGGGTTTTAGTTAGCAACCTGCAATCCGTTATTTTTGTTATTGTGAATATGCAACCATTTTTACGAAAAATAATTTTATTCATTTTTTTACTGGCAGGGTATTTTACCAATGCCCAGGTAAAATTTTCGGCCAGTATTTCTCCGGCCGAGATAGGCAAGGATGAATATACCCAGTTAAAACTGATGGTTGAAAATGCAAATGAAGTTCAGCAAATTGTTCCTCCCAATCTCAAAGATTTTATCATCATCAGCGGTCCAAACCAGGAGAGTGGTATGACCATGATCAATGGCGTTGTTAAAAAATATATTGCCCTCAGTTTTATCTTAAAGCCAAAAGCAGCGGGTAACTTTATCATTATGCCTGCAAAGGCAAAAGCAGATGCAGGCGATTATACAAGTAATCCGGTTAAATTAAAAGTTACCACACAATCTTCTGGTAATGCCGCCCAGGCAAATGCTTTCAATTCTCCTTTTGGCGGTATTGATCCTTTTGCTGAACCGGCACCACGGTCAGCTTTCAACGATTTTATTTTACGCAAAGGCGAAAACCCGGCCGATAAAATAAAAAGGAACATGTTTGTACGGCTTGAAGTAGATAAAAAATCTGTTTATGTGGGTGAGCCGGTTGTGGCTACTTACAAACTGTACACCCGGCTTAAGAGCGAAAGTAACATGACCAAAAATCCTTCCTTTAACGGATTTTCTGTTGTAGATATTCAACAACCTAATGACATGAGTTACCGCACAGAAAAATTTGAGGGGCGGGAATACAATGTTTACACTATCCGCAAAGTGCAGCTGTATCCTTTGCTGGCCGGAGACCTGGAATTAGGAATTGCAGAAATTGAGAACAAGGTACAATTCATTAAAGCCGAATACATCAATCAGCAGGCAGATATTTTTAATGACTTAGCCAGAGATTTTGCAGATGCAACCATACCTCCCGAAGGTATAGATATACAAAAGGTTGCACTGCAAAGCAAGCCATTAAGCATTTTGGTAAAGCCATTACCCGAGGCAACAAAATCTGCCGGGTTTAAAGGCGCTGTAGGAAATTTTACAATTGTAACTAAGGTTGAAAAAAATATTTTAAGTACAGATGATGATGGTAAGATGGCAATCATAATTTCTGGTGAAGGGAATCTGCAAATGATTAATGCGCCTGAAATAGCCTGGCCCAGTGGCTTTGAGGGATTTGATTCGAAAGCAACCGATGATTTGTATAAAGGAACCGTACCTGTAAGCGGAAGAAAAATATTTGAATTCCCTTTCACGGTTTCAAAACCGGGCAATTATATTTTGCCTGCAATAACTTTTAGTTTTTTTGATTGCCGGGATGAGAAATATAAAACGGTACTATCCAAACCTGTTGAAATTACCGTTACAAAAGGAACCGGGAAACCCAAAACTTTAATTACAGAAACCGGAAATAAAACAAGTGGTAATTACCTGTCTGAATTTTTCAACAACCGCTTACGGGTTGTTAGCCTCATTGCTGTTTTCATTATTATTGGATTAATTGTATGGCTTAAGAGAGATACAAAAAAAGAAAAACAGATTATTGCTTCAACCCAAACCCCGGAAGAAATAAAGGAAGATAAAAAACCGGATGAAGCAAATTTAACTGCACAACAAAATCCTTTAGCAATTGCAGAAGAATGCCTGCAACGCAATGATGCCGGTTTGTTTTACACTCAATTGAATCTGGAACTAAAAAATTACCTGTCTAAAAAACTGGCATTACCGGCAGAAGAGCTTAACAGAAAAAACATTGCCGAACAGCTGGATGCGAAGGGTATCAGTAACGAAACTGCCGTACAGATGCAGCATTTAATAGATGAAATTGAGTGGCAATTATATACACCCTTTGCCGACGCTGAAAAAATGAAAGAAATGTATGAACGGGCAAGTGATTTGCTACAGCTGATGAACACTTACCGAAGTCAGGCATAAGTA
>JANMWP010000132.1:0-9311 GCA_031394065.1 Chitinophagaceae bacterium | reverse complement strand
CTTTCTCCATAAGCTGTGTTTGGTAAAATTTGGGGGTTTTGTTTTTTTATAAAACAATATGGTAAGTTATTGCTTTTTGGGTAAGAATAAAATTTTTTACGCTACAATCTTTAACATCAAAAAATTATATCATTTACATGATAGCAGCTGTTTACTTCTATTACTACTTCCTTAAAAATAAAAAAAGCAAGCGCTTTGGATTGCCATAAAATTTAATACGCCAATGGTTTATCAAAAAGGAGTGTCCGGATTTTCAATATAAATATAAACCCCGTTTTTCCTTTCTTCTGTTTTAAATGTTTTTAAATAATATCCTTCGTCGCTTATGTTTCTACCGTTTTTAAGGCTGAATTTGTATTTATGCAGGGGACAAACCAGGTTTCCCAGTGCATCCAGGTGTCCATCGGCCAGTAATCCACCGGCATGGGGGCATTTTTGGGTACAGGCAAAAAGCTGGTTGTTGTGTTTGGCAAGGCAGATTGTTTTGCCGTTTATTTCCAGTTCGGCAAGGCCGTTGGCATTGAAGTTAATTTCGGAGATGTTATCGGCTATTTTGTACCAGGTTTGGTTTGATGTTGTAGCCATTGATTTATTTTTATTCCCTCCCGGAATTTTGATTGCCACAGAGGCACTGAAGCACAGAAAGGTTTATTCTGAATTCATACTTTGACAAGCTCAGTATGACATTACGTTAATAAAAAAACTCGGCCCTGTACGGATAACGGATGCGGTACATTTCCCTCACTTCATTCAGAATTGTCTGGCGCAGGTTATCGAGGTTTGTACGTTCGGTAGCCGAAATGAAAACACAGGGGCCCTTCGTTTCATTTTGCCAGCGCTGTTTTAAATCGTCCAGTATTTCAACTTTCACCGCAGGTTCCAGCCACTGATCAAAAGCCTGCTCCCCGTATTTGTCCATCTTATTAAAAATAGTGATCACCGGTTTATCTCCGGCTCCCAGATCGGCCAGGGTTTTATTTACCACAGTCAGCTGTTCTTCGTATTGCGGATGGGCAATATCCACCACATGCAACAACACATCTGCCTCACGTACTTCATCCAGCGTACTTTTAAAACTTTCTACCAGGTGGTGCGGCAGCTTGCGGATGAATCCAACCGTATCGCTTAGCAAAAAAGGCGTTTGTTCAAAAACCACTTTACGGGTAGTAGTATCCAGGGTGGCAAATAATTTATTTTCGGCAAAGACATCACTTTTACTTAAAATATTCATAAGAGTAGATTTGCCCACATTGGTATAACCCACCAATGCTACCCTGATGAATTCGCCCCGATCTTTTCGCTGGGTGAAAGATTGTTTATCAATTTCGGCCAGGCGCTTACGAAGCAGCCCAATTTTATCTTTTACAATTCGACGGTCAGTTTCAATTTCCGTTTCACCGGGGCCTCTGGTGCCTACGCCGCCACCCTGACGTTCAAGGTGTTTCCACATACCCTTTAGTCTTGGTAAAATATATTGATACTGCGCCAGCTCTACCTGTGTTTTGGCCTGTGCTGTTTTTGCCCGGCTGGCAAAAATATCCAGTATCAGATCGCTGCGATCGATGGTTTTAACGTTCAGCTCTTTTTCTATATTCTGTATTTGGGAGCCGGTGAGTTCGTCATCAAATATTACCAGGCTTATGTTTCCTTTAAGCAAGATGTATTGCTTAATCTCTTCTAATTTTCCTTTGCCCACAAATATTTTACTATCGGGGTGCGGCAGTTTTTGGGTGAACCGTTTTACGGCAATGGCACCGGCGGTTTCGGCCAAAAAAGTAAGTTCGTCCAGGTATTCGTTTACCATGGGTTCGGTTTGCTCTTTATAAACCAGGCCCACCAATATGGCCTGTTCCTCTTGCCGTATTATTTTTTTAGTTTCTATCAATATTTTTTATTTAGTGTGATGGTAGATTTAATTTTTATTCTTTTATTCTTCTATTCTCCCCTGATTCCGGTTCGTGAGACAGGAACCAGGGGTGGTGGAGATTTGCCATGGGCGAATTTATACGAACACGCCACAAGGCGTGTTCCTACAAACCAGATTCAACGCCAATGTGCCACATTTTTGAGGTAAAATGCTACAATTATCTATCATTTTGCAACAATCATTGATGATTCTGCAACAATCATCGATGATTCTGCAACAATCATCTATCATTCTGCAACAATCATCTATCATTCTGGCATAATCATCTATCATTCTGGTATAATCATCTATCATTCTGGTATAATGTGCCAGATTTCTTCTTTTTTCTTTACAAATAAAAAAATAATGCTGCTAATGGGTTTATTTAGTTTGATATAACAAAGGTATTAAAAACCAAAGCGTTCCGGTTGATACACGGAACGCTTTGGTTTAATTATTGTTTATTCATTATTTTTTTACTGCCGGCATCCACTTGGCCATTTCCGGGCAGGATTTGTATTCATCATCTATCAAAATATAATAAGTAATTACTTTTTTATTAAACCATTGTTCCAGCACATTGTTCTTTTTTTCTTCCAATGCACGCAGCGAAACACGGTTATAATCATCTTTTAAATTCTCCCGGTGTGGCTCTGTTCTGGTTTTTAAATAAACAATACGCACTCCTTTTTTACCTCTTTCATCAACAAATTCAACCGGGTGAGCATATTGTCCCACTTTCAGATCTTTTAACATGGGCACCATGTCTTTATCCAGCTGATCAATGGTTACATAAGTACTTCCATCTCTTCCGGTAATTTGCCCGGCTGTAAATTTGCTGGATTCATCATCGCTGAACCTGGCAACGGCTGCACCAAATTCTATTTTACCGGCAATTAACAGATCCCGTATGGAGTCCAGTTTATTAATTCCTTCTTTCATTTCGTATGAAGTAACCTGCGGGATGAGGAGTATATGTGCTACTGAGGCGTCATCGCCTGCACGACTGATCAATTGCATAATATGATAGCCAAACCTGGTTTTAAAAGGATTGGAAACCTGCCCCGGTTTTAAAGTAAAAGCCTTGCCCAGCCAAACCGGGTCCAATTCTTTTGAATAACGGTTTACATCGTACCGGCCACCTGTTTCTTTACTGCCCGGGTCTTCAGTGTAAAGGCTTGCCATTGTAGCAAAATCTTTTTTCCCGGATTCAATCTCCGCTTTATATCCTTTTAATTTTTCAATAGCATATTCCGCTGCATCGCGTTGCGCTTTTGGATAAATAACTATCTGGCTTATCTCTACTTCACTTTCGTACAGGAACAAACTGTCCTTTGGAATTTTATTAAAAAATTCATTTACTTCTTTAGGTGTTATGCGTACATTTTCCACCACTTTATTTCGCATGGCTTTTGCATACTCCTGATCACGTATAGGTTCTCTAAAATCTTCTTTAAGCTGGTAAATGGTTTTGCCGGCAACTTTTTCCAATTCGTCTTTTGACCCAAATTGGCTGATAAACTGCCGGATTTTATTATCAATAATGGTTTCTACCTCTTCGTCTGTAACCGGCAGTGAATCTTTTTGAGCCTGCAAAACCAGTGCTTTAATTCCCATTGCCTGCTCAAGCATTGTGCAGCGTGCATTTGCAGGTATTTCAATATTCTGGCGCTGCATGTCAATGATATTGTTTTCAATATCGCTTTTTAAAATAACCTTGTCGCCAACAACGGCAACTATCTTATCGGCAATAATTTTTTTGGGCTGGCTGTTTTGTGCAATTGATGCAGATACAAATACGAAAGGGGTAATTAAAAAAAGTAAATAATTTTTCATCAAAATAATTTTATAAACCCTGCCTTGTTTTTATTTAAAGCAGAACAGCATCAAAAATAAACCACTGTTTTATAACCCTGCTTTATGGGCTGTTCATTTAACAAAAGATTCGGAATACCTGCAAGACTCAAGCTGCAAGCTACAAGCTACAAGGGGGGAAGGCCTTACTATAAACGCTTGCCACCTTGTAGCTTGAATCTTGTAGCTTTTTACAAAGTGCGTTTCACTTCAATTTCTTCAAATGCTTCCACTATATCGCCCACTTTAATATCATTGTAATTTCTGATAGTTAAACCACATTCCATGCTGGATGTAACTTCTTTAGCGTCATCTTTAAATCTTTTCAAACTACCCAGCTCTCCTGTAAATATTACAATGCCATCCCTGATGAGCCTGATTCGGTTGTTTCTGGCCATTTTACCATCTAATACAAAACAGCCGGCCACACTGGCTTTATCAAACTTATACACTTCCCGTATCTCCACATTGGCCAGTATTTTTTCTTCAACACTTGGCTCAAGCATACCTTCCATCGCACTCTTGATTTCTTCAATGGCGTTGTAAATAATGGAGTATAATTTAATCTGAATGGCTTCCTGCTCGGCTAATTTAGCTGCCTGCATGGAGGGCCTTACATTAAAGCCAATAATAATTGCATCGGATGCATTGGCCAGGGTAACATCACTTTCGGTAATGGCACCAACGGCTTTATGAATTACTTTGATTACAATTTCCTCGGTACTTAATTTTTGGAGTGAGTCACTTAATGCTTCTACCGAACCATCCACATCACCTTTGATAATTACATTCAATTCTTTAAAACTGCCCAGTGCCAAACGGCGTCCAATCTCATCCAGTGTAATATGTTTGCGTGCCCGCATTCCCTGTTCACGTAAAATCTGACCGCGTTTATAGGCACTTGATCTGGCGTCGCTTTCGTTGGCATACACTTTAAAAGTTTCGCCTGCCTGTGGTGCACCATTTAAACCCAGTATCAAAACCGGGGTTGATGGCGGAGCTACTTCTTCACGTTGGTTTCTTTCATTGTACATGGCTTTTACTTTACCGAAGTTTTGGCCTGATACAATCATGTCGCCAACCTTTAAGGTACCGTTTTGAACAAGTATGGTTGCAACATAACCACGTCCTTTATCAAGCGTAGCTTCAATTACAGTACCATTTGCCTCCCTGTTGGGATTTGCTTTTAATTCCAGGATATCTGTTTCCAGCAATATTTTTTCCATCAACAGATCAATATTCTGACCGTTTTTGGCGCTTATTTCCTGGCTTTGATATTTTCCACCCCAGCTTTCAACCAAAACGTTCATTCCGGAAAGCTGTTCTTTAATTTTTTCAGGATTGGCTCCGTCTTTATCCATTTTATTGATAGCAAATATCATAGGTACGTTTGCTGCCTGTGCATGCGATATGGCTTCTTTTGTTTGTGGCATTACCGCATCATCTGCAGCTACTACAATTACCGCAATATCTGTAACCTTGGCACCACGTGCCCGCATGGCCGTAAATGCCTCATGACCGGGTGTATCTAAGAAAGTTATATTTCTGCCATCTTTCAGTGTTACTTCGTAGGCGCCTATGTGCTGTGTAATACCGCCGGCTTCGCCTGCAATAACATTGGTGTTACGTATATAATCGAGTAGTGAAGTTTTACCATGATCTACGTGTCCCATGATGGTAACAATCGGAGCCCTTGGTTTTAAATCGGCTTCGCTGTCTTCTTCAACATCCATATCCAGATCTCCTGCATCCTCAACTCCAATAAATTCTACCTCAAAATTAAATTCGCTTGCTACCAGTTCTATCACATCGGCTTCCAAACGCTGGTTAATAGACACCATGATACCCAGGCTCATACATTTGCTGATTACATCTGCAAAGCTTACATCCATCAACCCTGCCAATTCACTTACAGATATATATTCTGTTACCTGCAGTTTATTGCCTTCCTCACCGCCAACACCTGCCTGTTCTGCATGTTCATCTCTTTTAGCTTTACGGTATTTTGCTTTTAAGCTTTTTCCACGGCCACCGGCACCGGCCAGTTTGGCCTGTGTTTCTTTCAGTTTATCCTGAATTTCTTTTGCATCAATTACTTTATCTTCTCTGCGTCCCGTTCCCGGCGTGCCTGTTGCAGGCCTGCTAAACCGGCCACCACCGGCCCTGTTTGAAGCTCCGGTTCCTGTTGTACTTCCGCCCGGTCTTCTGTTTTGAATTGATGACGGAGGGGGGGGTGCGGCACCCGGTTTCTTTTCCATTGGAATACGCTTACGCTTGCGCTTTTCGTCGTTTCCATTCTTTTTGGGCCTCGTATCATTATCAACAGGCAATTCAATTTTGCCCATGATTTTAGGGCCCAATAATTTTTTTGCTTTTATATTTTCAATTACCGGCCCATCTTCGTCTTCTTTTTCTGCTTCAGTAACTTTTACTTCTTCTGCTTTTTGTAAAACAATTTCTGCTTTTTCAGTTTTGGCTGGTTTTTGATCTACGGACTCTTCAGTCTTTTTTGTTTCGTCTTTTGAAGTTGATTTTTCGGTGGTTTTTTTTGCAGATTTTTTTGGCCTGGTAGATGAGTCAATTTTATCAAGGTCTATTTTATCAAGTACTTTGGGTGTTTCCAGTTCGGGTGCCTTAACTTTTGTTACTGCAGCTGTTTCTGTTTCCTTAACTTCTTCTTTTACAATTTCCTTTACCGGTTCAACAACTTCGGCTACAACTGCCTCAGCAGGTTTGGGTTCTTCTGCCGGTTTTGCCTTGGTTTCTTTTTTATTGAAAGAAAGATCCTGTTCATCTTTTTTCTTTTTCAGGTCGTTTACATTAGCCCCTTTGGGAAGGTCTATCTGCATGGCCTTTTCGTGTGCCACTTTATCCTGCTGAAACTCCGACTGCAAAATACGGTACATGGTGTCCGTTAATTTAGTAGACGCCTTCAGTTCTTCATTGATACCCTTAGACACAAGGAAATCTATCAAGGTATTTGTACCTATATTAAACTCCTTGGCCGCAGCCATCAACCTTGGTGTTGTTGCTTCTGACATTCTTTTTTTTGTTAGTCCGGCATTTAAAAACGGACTTATTTTTCTTTTAAGTGTTCTGAATAATCCTCTGCTGTAATTTAAAATACTGTTCTTTTCCTTACTCTTTTCCAAATTCTTCTTTCAATATTCTTCTTACTTCTTCTATTGTTTCTTTTTCCAGATCTGTTCTGCGTTCCAGTTCTTCTGCAGTTAATTCCAATACAGAACGTCCTGTATCGCAACCCACTCTTTTCAATTCATCAATTATCCATGATTCAATCTCATCCGTAAATTCGTCCAGGTCAATATCAAATTCTTCAACCTCGCCTTCATTATCGCGGAATACATCAATTTCGTAACCGGTTAATTCGCAGGCTAATTTAATATTCACGCCTCTGCGGCCAATGGCCAGCGATACCTGGTCGGGTTTTAAATATACATTGGCGTGCATTTTTTCATTATCCAGTTCCATGCTGGTAATTTTTGCCGGCGTTAACGAACGCTGAATCATTAACTGTGTATTGCTTGTCCAGTTTATAACATCAATATTTTCATTTTTCAATTCACGTACAATACCATGAATACGGCTTCCCTTCATACCTACACAGGCACCAACCGGGTCAATCCTGTCGTCGTAGCTTTCTACAGCAACTTTTGCTCTTTCGCCCGGATCACGAACAATTTTCTTAACAACAATCAGACCATCAAAAATCTCCGGCACTTCAATTTCAAGTAATTTTTCGAGGAATGAAGGACTGGTACGTGATATAATAATTACAGCCTGGCTGTTTTTTAATTCTACTTTTTTTACAACACCTCTTACACTTTCGCCTTTCTTAAAATAATCGGTTGGTATCTGTTCAGATTTTGGCAGCAGCATTTCATTTCCTTCCTCATCAAGCAACAACACTTCTTTTTTCCAAACCTGGTACACTTCGCCGCTTACAATTTCTCCAACACGTTCTTCGTATTTTTTAATCAATATATTTTTCTTCAGATCGTTGATACGTGCAGCCAGCGTTTGTTTACCGGCTAAAATTGCACGGCGGCCAAACTCTTTCTGAATATCAACTTCCTCATACAACTCTTCGCCAACCTGGTAATCGGGCTCAATCTTAATGGCGTCTTTATACTCAATTTCGGTAAGGGTGTTGTACAGATCATCATCATCAACAATGGTACGGCGGCGGAAAATTTCCAGATCGCCTTTTTGATCGTTAACAATAACGTCGAAACATTCGTCGCTACCGTATTTTTTGCGGATGAGTGTTTTAAACACATCTTCCATAACTTTCATCAGCGTAGGCCGATCAATGTTTTCCGCATCTTTAAATTCCTGAAAGGAATCAATTAAATTAATACTTGCCATATTCCGCTCCGGCCTCACTTTTATTTCCCCGCCGGGGTTGGGGTTTTATTTAATAATTAAAACTTTATCTGTATTTTGGTTTGCTTTACAGCATCAAAAGGTATTTCATCCGTTTTCACAATTGCTTTCTTCCCTTTTCCTTCAGCGTATTCTATGGTTATGTTTTCTTCCGTTACCGCTATCAATTTCCCTTCTTTTTTTACTTCATCGTTCATGGTCACTTCCACATCCCTGCCAATGTTTTTCTTGTATTGTCTTAGCAGTTTCAATGGTTCATCCAGCCCGGGGCTGCTAACCTCCAGTGAAAAATCACCTTCGGGATACATGCCCATTTCTTCCATAATTTTATACAGGGCCCGGTTAATTTTAATGCACTTTTCTATACCCAGTCCACCATCTGCATCTAAATATATTTTAAAATTGTTGGTAGGCTTTATTTTTATGGAAACCAGAAAAATATCGTCAAAAAGCAATGGCCCAATCAATTTTTCTACTGCCTGTATTTGTGTGTCCTGAGTCATGATAAAAGAAGAAGGGAACGCCACCGTTCCCTTCCATTACATCTTTGTCCGGAGCAAATATACAGCATGAGGCCGTAATTGCCAAAATGTATCTTGTTTATCTGCCTTTTTCGCCGTTTCTAAAAATTTAACAGCCTTTGATTTAATAGATTAATAACTTTGCTTTATGGGCATAATAAGAGTACTATTTGAGTTGCTTGTATTGTATCTGGTATACAAACTGATTTTTGATTTCATTATACCGGTATATAAAACTACCAAGCAGGTTAGCCAGAAAATGGGTGAAATGCAAAGTAAAATGAATGAGCACCTCAACAAGCAACAATCGCAGGCAAATACTGCTACAGAAAAACCGGCGGAGCCGGCTAATGCGGACTATATTGAATTTGAAGAAGTGAAGTAAAGAAGATATGAGGAAGGGGCTTCGAGCTGTGAGCTGTTATTTATAGGGTGTTAAAATCCAACAGTTCTATTCTTTCATTTGGTAAAAGATGGTGCGTTTTAAACCCCATTTTATGTGCGGTTTCAATGTTTATCCAGGTGTCATCTATAAAAAGGGTTTCGGCTGCTATTAAGTTCTCATCCTGCAAAACAAATTCAAAAATTTGTGCGCCAGGTTTGCGCAAACCTACTTCATTACT
>JANMWP010000073.1:0-7485 GCA_031394065.1 Chitinophagaceae bacterium | reverse complement strand
GAAGAGGTTATGGGCTTTAAAAATATTTTAAGTTTTGATGACAATGATATTTCAACCGAATATTCGGCGCTGATGAGTAAAGTGATGAGCAATGGAAACGGGTTTGTAAAATTTCCTATTAATGAACCTGCCGAAGGCAAGAAAAAAAGCCAGGTTGAAGAATATTTAGATTTTTACAATGGAGAAGGGGTGCAGCATGTTGCCATCGCTACTGCCGATATTGTAAAAACAGTAACGGAATTGCAAAAAAGAGGCATTGAATTTTTAAACATACCGGATAGTTATTACGAAACCGTTTTAGACCGTGTTGGTAAAATTGATGAAGATTTACAGCCTTTGCAGGATTTAGGGGTATTGATTGACCGGGATGAAGAAGGATATTTGCTGCAGATTTTCAGCAAGCCCCTGGAAGACCGCCCAACCTTGTTTTTTGAGATCATTCAGCGAAAAGGTGCACAAAGCTTTGGTAAGGGAAACTTTAAAGCACTCTTTGAAGCTTTGGAAAGAGAACAGGACGCCAGAGGAAACTTATAGTTGAATTAGTGTAAGTTAACATATTGTAAAGCAGTTCATTATACTTTTGTTGAAATGGGTGCATTTCAAATTGTCGCAACGCATTAAAGGGTTGCCAACCTTCATTAAGCGTTTTTAAGTTTAAAATAACTCTATCAAGGTTGGCAACCCTGGCGTCAATTTGAAATGCGCCCGTTGAGCTTATTCTCAATAATTTTTTTTAATTTGCAGTACGTACAAAAATTACCTCTCTTAATGAAACGATCACATTTACCCTGTGTAATAGCTATTTGCCTGGCAATTTTGTTTACAAATAACCTGTTTTCGCAAACATCATTTGCCGAATCTCAAAAGGCATTTGCAAAAACCGTTGTTTCCAATAAACTGGAGGATACGCTAAAACAACAGTTTAAAGACAAAAAACTTTCCTGGCCGCCGCAAGCCGTTTATATCCGCTCTTTTAAATACGACCGTTTGCTGGAACTGTGGGTTAAAAATAAAAATGTTGACAGCTTTACACTCTTTAAAACTTATAATGTTTGCATGCAAAGTGGCAGTATTGGCCCAAAACGATCAGAAGGAGATAGCCAGGTGCCCGAAGGTTTTTACTACATCAATGAATTTAATCCCCACAGTACTTATCATCTTGCGCTGGGTTTAAATTATCCCAATGCATCAGATAAGGTATTGAGTGATGCAAAAAAACCGGGCGGTGATATTTACATACATGGCAACTGTGTATCGGTTGGTTGCATTGCCATACAGGATATGCCCATTGAAGAAGTGTACACCCTTGCTTCCATTGCAAAATCAAACGGGCAGGATTTTATTCCGGTGCATATTTATCCGGTTAATTACAGTATAAAAAAATCGTTAGACTACCTGACAGAATCCATCAAGGGTAAACAGGCAGTTAATAAATCTATCTTAAACATAAAAGCTGTTTACGATTATTTTCAGAAGAAGAAAAAACTGCCGGTTTTTATTGTAACTAAAACTGGCGATTACATTATCATTTAGCGCATAAGTATCTGGATGGTTTCTGTAGTCTTCTGTTGCAGCACCATTATTTTTCCTTTAGTTAATTCGTCTATTTTTTCTTCTGTATAATGCCTGATGGTGAGCAGTGTAAGATTTTTTTCAATCTGTACATCAAATATTTCTGAAGCTGCCAAAGCCAGTTTTTCTATTTTTTCCGGTTTATCATCCAGGCAGCATAATAAACTGATGGCACCGTTCTGCGAAAGGTTGGGGCGTATTTTTATTGCTGCAAACATTTCATGTAACTGGCTCATGGGTTTTTCTTCCACAAAAGAAAAGTCTTTTGAACTCAGCTCCATCAATACCTGGTTCTTCTTTAAAACAATTACCGGTGGCAGGTTGTGTACCGGTTTGCTGCTTATGACTGTACCCGGTAATTCCGGATTTAAAAAACAACGCACATGCAGTGGAATACTTTTATTTTCAAGCGGCTTAATTGTTTTTGGATGTATTACCTGTGCACCATAATAAGCCATCTCCACTACTTCCCGGTAACTCAGTGCATCCATAATCACGGCTTCCGGAAACTCTTTCGGGTCTGCATTCATCACACCTTCCACATCTTTCCATATAGTCTGGCTTTCGGCATCCAGTATATTGGCAAAAATGGCTGCGCTGAAATCACTGCCTTCTCTCCCTAAGGTTGTACTTTCATTTTCATCGGTTGCCCCAATAAAACCCTGTGTTATCACAATATCAAAATTGGTAAATAAAGGTTCAATATCTTCCTTTACTTTTTGTTGTGTAAAGTTCCAGTTAACATAAGCATCTCTGAAATTATCATCCGTACGCACAATATCCCTTACATCAACCCATTTGTTTTTTATACCGCTTTCATTTAAATAAATACTTACCATCGCAGTGCTCAGTAATTCGCCACAACAAACAATCTGGTCGTAATAATAATCATATTCCCTTACCGGTTTATCATGCAACAGCCATTCCACTTCGGTAAAAAAATCTTTTAACTGGTTTTCGGCCTGCTGCCAGTTTATGGTAATCAGGTATTTTAATATAGTTAAATGCGATTCTTTAACCTGTTCAAATAACTGCAGCGCCTCTTCTTTTCTTCCGTCAAAAAAAGCATCCACCACTTTTTCCAGTGCATTGGTGGTTTTGCCCATGGCAGATATAATGATCAGTAATTTTTCGCCTTTAAATGATTTGATAATGTTGCTGGTATTTGTAATTCTTTCTACTGTGCTGATACTGGCTCCTCCAAACTTAAAAACCTTCATTCGTTGTGGGTTGATTGAGTAAATTGGGTTAATTTAGCCCCGATAATTTGATTGCAAAAATCGGTAATCTTGTGCAATAAACTAATTATTGACTCATCAATTGCTTAAATATGGATACTAACCGGCGGGTACAAACCTTAGACGAATTTACGATTCAGCAAATGCGGGATTTTCCCCATGCAACAGGAGAATTGTCTGGATTGCTGCGTGACCTGGGTCTGGCGGCTAAAAGAGTAAATGTAGAAGTAAACAAAGCAGGACTGGTGGATATTTTAGGAGATGAAGGCACTGTTAATGTACAGGGAGAAGAAGTGAAAAAGATGGATGTATATGCCAACAACCAGTTTATGGGTGTGCTGAAGCATGGTATAAGCTGCGCAGGTATTGGCAGCGAAGAGATGGATGATATTGTGGTTTTTGACGACCCGGTAAGTAACAAAAGCAAATACGTTTGTCTTTTTGATCCGTTGGATGGCAGCAGCAATATTGATGTAAATGTTTCTATCGGTACCATCTTCAGCGTTTTTCGCAGGGTTAGCGAACTGGGTAAACCAGCCACCAAAGCAGATTTTTTACAGCAGGGCAATAAGCAGGTGGCTGCAGGTTATGTTATTTATGGTTCATCAACCATGTTTGTATATGCAACCCGCAGGGGCGTTAATGGTTTTACTTTAGATCCTTCTATTGGCGAATATTCTTTAAGTCACCCGGATATTAAATGTCCGGAAACAGGTAAAATGTACTCTGTAAATCATGGTAATTTTTTCCAGTATGAAGAGGGCGTAAAACAATACATAACTGCCTGCCAGAAAAAAGATAAAACCAATGGAGGACCTTATACCCAACGCTATATTGGCAGCATGGTTGCAGATGTACACCGTAATTTAATAAAGGGCGGCATTTTTATGTATCCGGCTATAACAGATAAACCCAAAGGCAAATTACGGTTGCTGTATGAATGTAATCCTTTTGCATTTATTGTTGAAATTGCAGGTGGTACTGCAACCAATGGTAAAATAAGAATACTGGATGTACAGCCAACCGAGTTGCACCAGCGTACGCCACTGTTTATCGGCAGTAAATTAATGATGGAGGAAATGGATAAATATTATAAAGGGGTGCTAAAAGTAAATACCTCTTCCGCCCCCTAAGACCTCACCCCAACCCCTCTCCAAGGGAGAGGGAACTGGAAGATTTAAGCGGAGATTATGCTTTGCAAAATTTAAATGTTATTGTATTATTGATGAGGAAAGAACTAGTGCTGATGTGGAAGATAAAATGTTTGGATATTTTTAATGTACCGCCTCCTCTCTCTGGGAGAGGAGGTTGGGAGGAGAGGCCGTAAAAAATAATAAATGAACACAATCATTACAGTAAAAAACCTGGTTAAAAACTATGGCAATTTTGAAGCCGTAAAAGGTATTTCTTTTGATGTTTACGAAGGAGAAATTTTTGGATTGCTTGGCCCCAATGGCGCCGGCAAATCAACCACACTTGAAATTATTGAAACCCTGCGCCAAAAAACAAGCGGAGAAATTACCGTTTGCGGTATGAACCTGGATAAAGAGCCCGACAATATAAAAAAACAAATAGGCGTACAATTACAAACTTCGGGTTACTATCCCGGCCTTACCCTGGTTGAGTTAATTCATTTGTTTGGAGGCTTGTACAATGAAGAAGTTAAACCGATGGAATTATTACAACTGGTTAATCTTACCGACAAGGCAAAAAACAAGTTTAAAGAATTAAGTGGCGGGCAAAAACAACGGTTCTCCATAGCCACCACATTAATTAATAAACCTAAAATTATTTTTTTGGATGAGCCTACCACCGGGCTTGATCCTCAGGCCAGGCGAAATTTGTGGGACCTAATAAAAAACATAAGGGCACAGGGAACAACGGTTATCATAACCACCCATTATATGGATGAAGCGGAACAGCTTTGCGACCGTATTGCCATTATGGATGAAGGAAAAATAATATCACTTGATAGTCCCGATAAAATGATAGACGACCTGGTTAGTGGCGGTTTTGCACGCCCCAAGCAGGTAAAAGCCGCCAACCTGGAGGATGTTTTTATACATTTAACAGGCAAGGAAATGCGGGATGAATAAAAAATCCGTTTATTTGCATTCAATTTTTTACAATAAAATAAATTTTAATGAAAAAAGTATTACTTAGTTCGATGATTTTATTAGCAGTATCGATTTCTGTTACCGCACAAAAAGATGCAAAAACTGCTGCAAAACCTGTAGCTAAAGCTGCAGTAAAAACTCCTGCTGCCGGCTCCCTTAAATTTAAAAATTTATTAGACAGTTTCAGTTATGCTGCAGGTTTTAATGTTGCCACTAATATGCAGGCACAGGGTATTAACCAACTGAACACAGCTATGATGAATAAAGGTATTGAAGATGTGTTTAAAAAGAATACTCCTCAATTAACACTGGCACTTATTAATTCTACCATGCAAAAACAACTTGATATTTTTGCTTTGGCAAAAGGCGCTGAAGCAAATGCAAAAGGTCTGGCTTTTTTGCAAGCCAATAAAAAGCGTAAGGAAGTTATTACCACGGCAAGTGGTTTGCAGTACGAAGTAATTAAAAATGGTGATGCCAATTCTCCAACTGCAAAAACAGTGGATACGGTTGTTGTAAATTACAGAGTAGCATTGTTTGATGGCGAAGATGTTGAAAATAGTTTTAAAAGCGGCCAGCCTGCTGTGTTTCCGGTAATGGGTGTAATAAAAGGCTGGATCGAAGTGTTGCAGTTAATGCGCAAAGGCGATCATTGGAAAGTGTATGTACCCAGCGAACTGGCTTATGGCGCTGCAGGTAATGGTGCTGCCATTCCTCCTTATTCAACTTTGAAGTTTGAAATTTCACTGGAAGAAATCAGGCCTGCTGTTGCCCCAAAAGTCAACTAAAAAAATGAATGAAGATTTAAGATACCCGATTGGTAAATATATTGCTCAGCCATTCTCCGAAAAATTGTTAGGGGAGTGGCTGACTGATATTAAGAACCTGCCGCAACACCTGGAAAATGCAATACTGAATTTAGATGGGGCACAGATAAATACAACTTACAGAGAAGGTGGCTGGACAGTGAAGCAGGTGGTACACCATGTTGCCGACAGCCACATGAATGCTTACATACGTTTTAAACTGGGGCTTACAGAAGATAACCCAACCATCAGGCCTTATGACGAAGTAGCCTGGGCCAAAATGGATGATACAAAAAACCTGCCCATAAATATTTCCTTAACTCTGCTACATGCCCTGCACAGCCGCTGGTACGAGATTTTAAAAAATTTAAGCGAAGCAGATTTAAACAGAACCATTTTTCATCCGGAGCATAAAAAAGAAATGACGCTTTGGTATTTGCTGGGCATGTATGCATGGCATAGCCGGCATCACGTTGCTCACATAACTTCTTTAAGAGAGAGAATGAAATGGTAGAAAGATTTATAAAAACTATACGTTCGCTGGTTTTTAACCTTAGTAGAAATAGTTGAATTATAAATGTATATTTTTTACTACTAAGGTTTTTAAACAATTAAATGAGTTGCTCTCTGATTCTCTTCAACGGTTTTATTATATACTGCAATCTTTAACAGGATTAACAAATTAACGTAACAATGAAATGGAAAAAACTTTCATCAAAATATTTAAGTAAGCATATTTATTTTACTGCAAGAGAAGACCGTTGCCAGATGCCCAATGGCACCATTGTAGATCCGTATTTTGTGGTTGAATTACCCGAATCTGTTTGTGCCATGGCAATAACAGAAAACGATGAAGTAATACTGGTAAAACAATATCGCCATCCAATTGAAGAAGCCATTTTAGAATTACCCGGAGGCTTTGTTGATAAAGACGAAACTGCTGAAACTGCTGTTGCACGGGAGTTACAGGAAGAAACAGGTTACAGCTTTTCCAATTTTTATTATTTGGGAAGCGTAGCAGCAAACCCCGGCGTGCTGAATAATTTTACAAGCCTTTACCTGGCAACCGGAGGAAAAAAAGTCAGTGAACAGCAATTAGATTACAATGAAGAGATTGAGATAAAACATTTTCCGCTGGAAGAAGTGAGGAAGATGCTGATGAATAACGAAATTAAACAGGCATTGCATGCAACGGGTTTATTTTATGGGTTTAATAAGTTAGATGAATTAAATCTGTAAAACAAAAGCCCTGAAAGGGCAACATATATCAACGAAGGGTGAAGCCCTTCGTTAAAAGATAACTGCTGCAACAAGCCCTGAAAGGGCGATATAGTCTATTACGCCCTTTCAGGGCTTGCGTTTACCTGGTTTAGTAACTGCCATATAGCTTCACTATATGTTTGTATATGCTGCCCTTTCAGGGCAAGAACCCCAAAGATTGATTCTGCTCTGAATAAAGGATATTCAGAGAGGGGTCACCTTTTTTATTGCTGTTTTATACATTAAAGCCTGTAATTAAAGGTGACACCTCTTTCTGTAATCTCTCAACCAAAAAGGCTGTCAGCCTGAGCCTGTCGAAGGCGGGTTCATTCGGCATACCGGCTTCAACAGGCTGCTAATGACAAGTATTTTAAAAGGTTGATAAACAATTTTTTACAAAATTGAATTTAGCCACAAAGACTCGAAGACACTAAGGAAAAATGCGTAGCATTTTTTATACTTCGTGCCTTTGTGCCTTCGTGGCAAACCTCT
>JANMWP010000060.1:0-4109 GCA_031394065.1 Chitinophagaceae bacterium | reverse complement strand
TGAGTTGCTGCACATGCTGCAGGTTAACCCACTGGCCTGAATGGTTACCCCTTTTACCTGAGCCTGTGAAGGCAGCGTGCAAAGCATTATGATTATTATAATTAAATTTTTCATCTGATTATTTTTAAATGGTATTAATTGTACGTTTACTTATTGCTTTGCTTTTAAATCCATACCGCATTTTGAGCACTTTCCTGCTTTATCACTTGTTACATCAGCATGCATAGGACAGCTGTACATATGCATCGCATCCATTTTCATAGGTTCTTTCTTTTCTTTTAAATCCATTCCGCATTTTGGGCATTTACCTGGCTTATCATAGGTTTTATCCCCCTCACATTTCATCGGGCAACTATAAGATGCTGCAGAAACAGTTGCATCTTTCCTGTCGTATTTGCAGCAACCAGGTAAATTATTGTAAGCGGTTTTAACTGCTGTAAAATCCTGTGTATCGTAACCTGACTTTGCTATTGACTCCTGAATTTTTGCAGAAGTTGTTTTAGCAACTGCATAGGTAACTTTCAGTTCCTTGCTGTCTTCATTCCAGTTGGCCGTTTTTGCACCGCCTTTTTTGGCAGCTTTTTCAATGGTTGTTTTACACATGCCGCAGTTGCCCCATACCTTAATGGTTTCGGTTTTTGCAGTTTGTGCAGTAGCAGTATTGATAGAAAATATGCTGAATAAAATTGCAGCAAATAATGATAATGTTTTCATTTTAAATAAATTTTGATGTTGAATAAATAAGATATGCTTATAGCACAATACAACTGTAAATCATTTACCGATGTAAAAATTCAATATCAATTCTAAATTCTGAAAACACCATTCATTATACAAATATCAGGCTTTGTATAATCGGGAGGAGAATGATTGTTTACTGCACTGATGGCAGTATTATCGGGCATTTGCCAGTTGTAGATATTATAATCAGAAACTACAGCAACCGAAGCTGCTGTAAAAATAATTTCGTTTGATACGGTTTTATAAGAGTCAGTTAATTTGTAAAACTTAAATTCATCATGGCAGCAACCGGTCTTCTTTTCGGTCATTCCGCATTTGCCACATTTATCAGTTGAAGAACCGTACAACTCTATACCGGCTTTACTGCCCATGCAATAATGCAGTTCCACTGCTATACCCGAAGAAACAGCCATGTAAACAATTGCCAATATGCCGATATATATCTTTTTCATCTGCATTACAAAATTACAACAGAATTATTCAAATACAAGCAGAAAGAAATTAAAAGGTATTAATTAACAAACCCCCATTGTATTCCAAATCGAAAAATAAATCCCTGGGTTGGGTAATGCGGCGCTGCAAAATTATTATTGGTGAAGCCAAAGCCGTTTTTAAAGCTTACTGTATTCAGATCTTCGGCACGGATAAAGCCAGTGAAGGATTTTATTCGAAAGTGTAAGAAGGCACTTATATCAGGCAGATTTTTTAATTTAAAAGTATCCTGTGGCGTAAACTGCCCCATTACCGGAGAATAATTATAAGCTTCAAATGGTGTAAAATACCTAAGTTCTAAACCAGTACTTAAATTCAGGTTTTTATAAAAAATACCTTCGTATGCCAACCGGTTGCGTGTAAAAAGCAGGGGCACTTTTACCGGTGCACTGCCGTCTGTTTGTTGAAAAGTGATATCAGTATACAGGTTCCATCTTTTGGTAAGTTTTATTTTTTTTGATGCATACAACTGCAACAGATTTATCACTTTACTGCTTTGTGCTGTATGGTAATAATCAGAAAAATAAGTCAGGTTGGTAATAATATGATTCTTAAAACCAAGGTTGATGAACCGGTTATTGGCATCGGCACCAAATGAAATTATATTTTCCTTTTTTGAAAGACTGGTGTTTTTAAAATTAAATGCCGAAGCATTGTCAAAAATAAATGAGGGCGATCGGTTTACATTTTTAAAGAACAACCGAATGTCGCCCAATTTGTTGCTGAGGTGCCGTGCAATGGTTGCATAAGCACTGTAATTGCCGCTGTTTAATCCATTTATATAAAATTCACCCTTAGCCAAAACATCCCAAAGTTTATTACGGGTTTTATTTCGGTATTCGCCATGAACAATGAAGTTGTAAAAATTCTTTGTTCCTGTTTTCAATTCGCCCTTAATGTTTTCAAACTTTACACCTGCCGATATAAACTGGCCCGAATTTTTTGTATCCGGAAACTGCAACAGCGTAATATCATTGCTCATCACCGACCATTTTTCCTTAACAAAAAAACTATCTGCTCCTCTTTTTACAAGTGTATCGTACCAGCTTTTATAAATGGTTGTATCTGCCAGATTATCTTTATACAGATAATTATAGGTGCTGTAAGTAAAACTGTGCTGAGCCCTTAGTTTAGGGTAAAATAAATACTCGGTTGTTGAATCATTAATTGCAACAGAATCCCTTTTACCTATATCATAAGTCTGGCGTACAAAAACAGTAAAGTCTTTGTAAACATTGCCGGTATTAACTGTTGTATTAAAAGGATTGGCAGTATATTTATATTCATTCCCTAAATTTACATCTACCGAAAATCTTTCTTTTAAATTAGGGTTCGATAAGGAAGAGTCATATCGGATTCCGCCATTCTCCGAGTTTTTAATTGTATTACCCACCAGAATGATAAATGCTGCATATCTTTTCCGTTTGCCCTGGTAATTACTGAACAGCCGGTAACTTTTATGATTGGCGTTTTGATTGGTAAAAAACCCCGGCGCACTTATCAACCGGTAATCAAACCCAAAACTAAAATTTGGCCTTGGGCTTTGCGTATGCAATGCCCTTATCATTTGTTCTTTGCCCGAAGCCAACTGATAACTCAGTTGCGTAAAAGGCCTGTTGGTTTTATAAAATTTCGTTTCTTCTAAAGTATAGCGATACACATCAAATGCATGAAAACCAGCGTCCCAACCAGGTTTTGCATTGGGTTTATAAATTAATGAATAAGCTGCGGCGCCATTATTACCAAGGTATAAATAAGATGACGGGACTGAGAAATATTTATCAAAATCGTTGATAGTTGAATCGAAAGGAATATTGCGGATAGAATCGAGGTATTTATAGTTAATGGCAATAGAATCTTTTTTATCATTCCGATGTACAAAACCAATGGTATCTTTTCCTCCGGAAGATGCACCACTTATATTTTTAATCCGGCCACCAATCTGATTTATAACATCTGGTTGCTGTGCATGTGCAAATTCAAAACAAAATACCAATATGATCAGGGCAATAAGCTGCTTCATCAATCTGTACTTATAGTTGTGCAATTAGTTCGCAAAATAAAGCTTTGAAATTTGGTTCTGCTTCTTTGGCTGCCTGCAAAACTTCTTCATGGGTTATTACATTTTCTTCTTCCCTGATGCCAACATCCGTAATCACACTCATGGCAAAAACCGGCAGGCCCATGTGTACAGCCGTTATCACTTCCTGCACAGTACTCATACCCACGGCATCGCCACCAAGTGTAAGAATCATTTTATACTCTGCCCGGGTTTCAAAAGTTGGCCCGGTAACAGCAACATAAATCCCTTCCCGTACTTTAATATTTTTTTCGGCAGCAATATCCTTTACTTTTTTTATCAGATTTTTTTTATAAGGCTCACTCATATCCGGAAACCTGGGCCCCAGCTCTTTATAATTTTTACCAATTAACGGGTTGGGTGCCAACTGACTTATATGGTCAGTAATAATCATTAAATCGCCAACTTTAAAGGAAGGATTAACACCACCGGCAGCATTGCTTACCAGTAAAGTATCAATGCCTAAAAATTTTAAAACCCTGATGGGGAAAACGGTTTGATCGGATGTATAACCTTCGTACAAATGAAACCGGCCGGCCATGGCCACAATCTTCTTGCCACCAAGCTCGCCAAAAATCAATTTGCCACTGTGACCTTCGACGGTACTTACCGGAATATGCGGAATATCACCATAAGGAATTTCTTTTTCTATATTTATTTCGGTGGTAAAACTACCCAGGCCACTTCCCAAAACTATACCCACTGCCGGTTTTTCGCTGTATATTTTTTTAATAAATTCAACTGCTTCATTAATTTTAAGCATCATATAGTTAATTATTTTAAGTGCCAAAGGTAA
>JANMWP010000098.1:0-5278 GCA_031394065.1 Chitinophagaceae bacterium | reverse complement strand
TATTAGTGGCAAAAGTTTCATCCAGACTGCCACCAATAATTACACTTTTGTTGTTACTGTCTAATTTTGATTTAAGATAAGCTGTAGTAAAATTGGTATCCATATTCACTGTTTCAATTGACAGTAAAGGCTTTCCATCCTGTTCATTCATTAATTTAAAATAAGAAGCTACCATTTCTTCCTGCTTGCCTTTTTGTGTACAAAGATAAATTTTATCGGTAGGGTGGTTTTGGAGTATATAACTGTAAATAGCATCACAATGCGACTTTAATGTTGAATTCATGATTACCAGAAAAGGGTTTGCAGTAATGCCGGAAACATTGGGATAAGTTGCAGAAATAAAAGGAATGTTCTTTTGCAAAGCAAAAGCGGCCAGTTGTGTAAAATCTTCATCTCTTACACTGCCGATAATCAGCTGCAGGCTGTCTAATTTTTTATTACGAATCAGATCAGGTACTTTTTCTGTAAAGGATTTTGTATCATAAATGCTGGCATTAATAAAATCTTCACCGGCCTGTAAACTGTCTAAAGCTATTAATGCACCCTGTACAAAATCAACTGCCGGTGCAATAAAACGCGGAATACCCAGTTTGTAACGGAATGTATTTTTATTAAAAACAGAATCAAGATAAAGTGGTGCAAAAATGCCCACCCGGTAAACCGGTTGTTTTACGGTTGTGTCAGTCTGGGCATAAATATTTGCAGAACTGAATAATGCAATTAATAAAACTATCACCAAAATAAATTTCTTATTCATAACCTGTATCCTAACTTTTATAATAAATTAAAGCGCAAAATTTTCAGGCACACAACCCCAAACTTTAAACCCAAAACTCCAAACTCTTTTATTCCCACTCAATCGTAGCCGGCGGCTTACTGCTGATATCATATACCACCCGGTTAATACCTGGTACGTTATTAATGATCTCGTTACTGATATCGGCTAAAAACTCGTAGGGCAAATGTGCCCAGTCTGCCGTCATACCATCAACCGATGTTACCGCCCTTAAGGCAACTGTAAATTCATAGGTTCTTTCATCGCCCATTACACCTACACTTTTTACAGGCAATAAGATAGTACCAGCCTGCCAAACGGTTGCATACAAATTATGCTTTTTTAAACCGTTAATATAAATAGCATCAGCATCCTGCAATAACCGTACCCTTTCGGCAGTAACTTCTCCTAAAATCCGGATGCCTAATCCCGGGCCGGGAAAAGGATGACGAAACAGCATTTCATGAGGAATACCCAGTTCAAGTCCAATACGCCTAACCTCATCTTTAAATAAGGAACGCAATGGCTCTACCAATCCAAGTTTCATGGTATCTGGCAATCCACCAACATTGTGATGTGATTTTATGGTTTGTGAAGGGCCATGTACCGAAAGCGATTCAATTACATCAGGGTAAATAGTTCCCTGCCCCAGTAATTCAACCCCTTCAATCTTATGCGCTTCTTCATCAAAAATTTCAATAAAACCACCACCAATGGCTTTTCGTTTTTCTTCCGGATCTGTTTTACCGACCAGCTTTTTATAAAAATGGTCTTTGGCATCAATACCAATTACATGCAAGCCCAGTTTTTTATAAATTTCCAAAACATCTTCAAACTCATGTTTGCGTAAAACGCCGTTATCTACAAAAATGCCATACAGGTTTTCGCCAATGGCTTTATGTATTAATGTGGCGGCAACAGTACTGTCAACACCGCCACTCAGGCCCATGATTACTTTTTTTGTGCCAATTTGCTTTTTAAGCGCTTCAACTGTATCAGTAATAAAATGAGCCGGGGTCCAATCCTGGCTACAGTTACAGATATTTACCAAAAAATTTTTAATAATTGTTTTGCCTTCGGCAGAATGATATACTTCCGGATGAAACTGTAAACCATATAAAGGTTTCTCGTTACTCGTTGTTTGTTGATCGTTGTCCGTTGTTCTTTTAAAGGCAGCAACCGGAATACTTTCTGTAGTGCCCAGCAGTTCAAATCCATCTGGTAATTCTTTTATAGTATCACTGTGGCTCATCCAAACCTGCGAAGAAGCGGAAACATTTTCTAAAATGGCATCTGCTTTTGTAGTAGAAAAAATAGCCCGGCCATATTCTCTTTTATCACTTTTTTCAACCCTGCCGCCAAATATTTTTGCAGTTAACTGGGCTCCATAACATACGCCCAGTACCGGAACCTTAGCTGCCATAGCTTTTACATCAACCAGTAACGCATTTGCTTCATTTACAGAAAAAGGAGATCCGCCTAAAATAATACCCTTTAAACCGGGTTCGTACATTATTTTCTTATTATACGGGATAATCTCACAATATACATTTGCCTCACGTACCGTACGGGCAATCAGTTGTGTGTATTGCGAGCCAAAATCGAGGATAAGTATTTTTTCTGTCATAGAGCTGCGAAGGTAAATAATATGTTGGATGTTATACCAAACTGAATTTCATTTTAAGCCAAAGTGTGGCGGCTGAAATTCAAGCAAAGCCTTTGTGCGGTTGGCTTTTGGTAAATACCGGTTGAACTAACTATAAAATCCAATCGGTATTATTGACTACTTGGATTTGAGTTTAATGTCAGGATATTTTATATTTACACAAACTATCAGCCATGAAACAATTTTTGTTTTTATTTTTTACAGTAATTATCCTAACCTCATGCCGTTTTACCACAGGCAGTGGAAATATTGTCTCCGAAACCCGTAATCCGGGAAGTTTCGATGCTATTTCTGTTGGAGGTTCATTTGATGTGGAGGTTAAAATAGGTGACATTGCCTCAGTAATAGTTGAAGCCGATGATAATATTATAAAATATATTGAAACCAGGGTTTCGGGTAATACCTTAAAAATAAGAACTGAAGGCCTGCATAATTATTCCGATGTACACATGAAAGTATATGTTACTGTACCTTCTTTAAGCAGTATCAGTGCTTCAGCATCGGCTGATGTTGTGGTAAACAATATACTTACAAGCATCAGCAGGTTAACATTCAAAGCTTCCAGCTCTGCCAGCATTAAAGCAGAGGTGAATGCACCCGAAATTGAAACCGAAGCCAATAGCAGCGCAACAATTACCCTATCGGGCAAAACCAAAAGCCATAAAACGCAGGCCAGCAGCAGTGCCGACATTAAAACATTTGGCCTCTTAAGCGAAAATACAACAGCCAATGTAAGCAGTAGTGCCAGCATTCAGGTGCACGCCAGTGTTAATTTAAATGCCAAAGCCAGCAGCAGTGGGTCTATTGAATATAAAGGCGCAGCCACGGTCAGTAAATCTGAAAGCAGCAGTGGATCTGTTGACAAAAAGGATTAATCTGCCAGCTCAGGCTTCAATAAGGCTCATTTTCCCTCCTCTAATCAGCTTAAAAACTATTTCCAAAAAACTTTCACCTTTCCTTTGCTAATTACTTTTCAACCCTTACCTTTGCACTCCAAATTAAAAAACGGATTTTAAAAGTTCTTTTTATATGTCACAGAGAATCAGAATAAAATTGCAGTCTTACGATCATAACCTGGTTGATAAATCAGCTGAAAAGATTGTTAAAACTGTACGTAGTACGGGAGCAGTAGTAACAGGGCCAATTCCTTTACCTACGCACAAGAAAATTTTTACTGTATTGCGTTCTTCTCACGTAAATAAAAAAGCACGTGAGCAGTTTCAACTGTGTACGCATAAGCGTTTATTAGACATTTACACCAGCAGCAGCCGTACGGTAGATGCTTTAAGTAAGTTAGACTTACCAAGTGGTGTTGATGTTGAGATAAAAGCCTGATGAACTGCCTGGGTAAGGGTCCTTCGACTCCGCTCAGGATAGCAGCAGGTAAGTTCTTAAAACAAAAAATATTGAACATCTAACTCCTTTAAACAGGGAGCGCTGGATATAAACAAGATACAATGAAAAGTATTATTGGTAAGAAAATCGGCATGACGAGTATCTTCGATGCAAGTGGCAAGCAAACTGCTGTTACTATAATTGAGGCTGGCCCATGCGTGGTTACACAAAAGAAAACCGTTGAAACTGACGGCTACAATGCTCTCCAGATAGCATTTGGTGATAAAAAAGAAAAGCACTCCGTAAAAGCTGAAATCAATCACTTTGCCAAAGCGCAAACCTCTCCTAAAAAATTCGTTCAGGAAATCCGCGATAGCGAAATTGACAAGAATATTGGTGAAACAATTACTGTAGACATATTTGCCGAAGGCGATGATGTTGAAGTAGTGGGTACCACCAAGGGTAAAGGTTTCCAGGGTGTTGTAAAACGCCATGGCTTTAAGGGTGTGGGACAACAATCTCACGGTCAGCACGATCGCCAGCGGGCTCCGGGTTCTATCGGTAACTCATCAGATGCCAGCCGGGTATTTAAAGGAATGCGCATGGGTGGCCGTATGGGCCAGGATAGAGTGACTATGAAAGGCCTGAAAGTGGTTAAAATTTTCGCAGAAAAAAATTACATATTAGTTAGCGGTTCAGTTCCGGGCCATAACGGTTCAATTGTTTTAATTCAAAAATAAGCAACCGGCCACTGGCCAATAAAAATAAGTACAATGCAAGTAGATGTTTTAAATATAGAAGGAAAGCAAACCGGCAGAACGGTTGAATTACCGGAAGAGATATTCGGTATTGAACCCAATGACCACGTTATTTACCTGGCTGTAAAGCAATACCAGGGCGCACAACGCCAGGGATCGCACAAGGTTAAAACCCGTGCAGAAGTTAAAGGCTCTTCTAAAAAATTGCACAAACAAAAAGGAACCGGTGGTGCCCGTAAAGGTAACCTGCGTAACCCTTTGTATAAAGGTGGTGGTACTGTATTTGGACCAAAACCGCACAAGTACGATATCAAATTAAATCGCAAGGTTAAAGATTTGGCTAAGATGAGTGCTTTGGCTTATAAAGCAAAAGACAATGCCATTATGGTATTGGAAGATGTAAAGATGGATGCACCAAAAACTTCAGCCTTTACAAACATTTTAAGTAACCTGAACATTGCAGGAAAAAGAACATTGTTTGTTATACCTGAATACAATGATAACCTGTATTTAAGTTTACGTAACGTGCCATCTGTAAGCGGTACATTATTAAGTGATTTAAATACCTACGATATCCTGAATGCAAATGTTTTGGTATTAACAGAAAGCGCTGCAAAAATATTCAGCGAAGAAAATGTTGAAACCGTAGAAGCATAAAATTAAAAATTAAGAATTTAAAAATAATAGACATGAAGCCGTCTGATGTATTAATAAAGCCGATTTTATCTGAAAAAGCTAACAAGC